>JANWZO010000005.1 GCA_025054615.1 Kiritimatiellia bacterium | reverse complement strand
TGTTCGACGCCCTCCTGCGAAAATGGGCGCCGACCATGGGTACAGTTCCAGCGGGGTTCCCGAGGCCTGGTGGGGTTCTGCCAGGAGATTTCACCTCGGCATCGCGTCCGCTTCCGCGATCCCCTGAAATCGCTCGAGGCCACCGTCATCGAGGGATGCCGGTCCATGGTCGACGTCGCTACATACCTCAAGACAAGAGGGGGCAGTGAAGCCTTACGTTCTGCTGGACCACAACGGCTACAATGCCCGCGTGTGAAATGGTGGCCTACGGGAAGGTAAACGCCGTGCGTGGGGCCTGCCTCGTGCGCATGCCTGCCGAAAGAATCGTGGTCATGGATCGGGGCGACAACGACTACCGTCTTTTCGAGTCGATGGACGACCAGGTATGGTTTTTGACACGATGCAAATCGAACGCGCGGTTTCAGATCGCGGCAGACGGACAGAGACGACGAGGCGCAAGGACCTCGGGGCCGACCCGATCATTCGGCTGGAGGGCTTGTCGAGATTTTCTTCAAGACGATCAAGCAGCCCTTGAAGATCAAGACGTACGTCGGGACCAGCGCCGACGCGGTTCTCGCGCAGATTTGGCAACTTCGATTGCCATGCTCCTGCTCAAGGGCCTGCAGCACAAGTCGCAGTAGGGCAAATTGCTGCGGCTCTAGGTGGCGCTGGCACGCTGGAATCTGTTGAGCTATAGGGAATTATGTACGTGGTTCGATGATTACTACGACACCCGGCCACAGGATTGCTGCTGGCCCAGCCGATCCACCTGACCTCGGACAGCATCCTCGGAGCGCCGGCATGAAGCACGTTGGCTTCATTCAAGAAATCGAAAGAAGCCCGCGAAATCCCGAGTGAAAACGCTGCCCAGGCCCTTTATGTCCGCCGTTTTTGAACAGCAGAGGATCCGGTGCCTTTCCACGACAACTGAAGCCATAAGAAGGTTTTCGAGCGCAACGGTCCCGGATCGCCTCGCGCTCGACACATGTTCATTGTTGGCGAAAGGCGAATCGGGTGTTCAAGAAAGCAAAATAGGCACGTAGAAACTCGCTCAAAGCGCGAGAATTATTCAGTCGGGTTGGATATTCGAAGGTCTTTCGGACTGAAGACTGCGTTTCTCCAATTGATCAAGCCGTGCTTCGAGCTGAGCGCAACGTTGGGCGATCCGGGATCGGTCTTCCATCAACCGCGACAGGGAGACAGAAAAGTGAAAGGCAACCATGAGGAGAAAGGTGAAGATCACAGTTACAACGAAGGTCACATACTGCATGCCGAGCAACGCACAAAAAAAGTCGAGCACGCGAACAAAAACGGCGCAGAGCATCAGCATCAGACCCGTGAACATCCACAAAATGGCATACCGCTCCTGGACATGCGATCGCCGAACGGCCTCAAACGTCACAAGAAGCACGACAAAACTTAAGATGCCCATCAACAGGCGAATCCGGGTCAAAAAACTCACCTGATTCAGGCGGAGAAATAAATTCAGGTCCGCGGACAAGGCCGCAAACAGAGCGGCGCTGGCGAGGAGAATCGCACTCCGAAAAACACCAATCCTCCCTGCCCGGACGGCGATCACGAACACTAATAGAACCGATCCGGCCAGAACTGCGAAGATCGCGCGGGCCAATGTCGGCCCCACCGGTTCGACCAGGGCATCGACCCAGCCCTGCATGATATCGACTGCATTCATCCGACGCGGATGATGTCGAATTTCCCTGCCCGCGTCGACCCGGGAGATACGCGATTGCCGGGCCCCGTTCCGCCGCTATGGAATCAACTGGCGCCCGCCAGTTGGCTGAATCTCAAACGGTCGCCGTCAGCGGTGACTTCAACGGCCTCTGCATTGTTCAAATTGCCCCGGAGAATTTCTTCGGCGAGGGGATCTTCCAGGTATCGTTCGACCGCGCGGCGCAAGGGGCGAGCCCCGTAGAGGGGATCGTATCCCTTCGCAAGCAGAAACTCTTTTGCGGATTCCGTAAGATGAAGCTCAACTTTTCTGGAGGCCAGGCGGTCCTGGACCTTGCGGACCTCAATATCGAGAATCTTCATCACATCCTGCTTGGTGAGCTGGCGGAAGACGATGATATCGTCGATCCGGTTGAGCAGCTCTGGCTTAAACGCTCGCTTCGCCTCTTCGAGCATTTGCGTCTTCAACCGCGCGTAGTCAGCCGTCGGCGCAACCTCCCCGAATCCCAGGCCTGTCCCTTTACGGATCAGGTCGGCGCCGATGTTTGAAGTCATGATAACCACGGTATTCCGGAAATCGACGCTGCGTCCAAGACTGTCGGTCAATTTGCCCTCCTCCAAAATCTGGAGAAGGATATGCATGACGTCGGGATGCGCTTTTTCGATTTCATCAAAGAGGACAACCGAGTACGGGCGCCGCCGGACTTTCTCTGTCAGTTGGCCACCCTCGTCATAGCCGACATAGCCCGGGGGCGACCCGACGAGCCGCGAGACGGCGAACTTCTCCATGTACTCCGACATGTCGATCTGGATGAGCGCATTCGCGTCGTTGAACATGAACTCAGCGAGCGCCTTGGCGAGCAGGGTCTTGCCAACGCCTGTGGGTCCGAGAAAAACGAACGAACCGATTGGTCGCCGCGGATCACGCAGGTCGGCGCGGGAACGGCGGAGGGCTTTGGAGATCGAGGCTACGGCCTCTTCCTGGCCAATCACCGATTTCTGTAGCTCGGCCTCCATGTGCAATAGCCGAGCGGTCTCGCGCTCTTCCATCCGGGATAGCGGGATCCCCGTCCACTTGGAAACGATTGTCATGATGTCTTCTACGTCGACGGTGACAATCGTCTCATCGCGGGTTTTCCGCCACTCACTGAGAATTCGTTCAACTTCTTCTGTCGCCTGGCGCTCCTTGTCCCGATAGAGTGCGGCTTGTTCAAAATTCTGCGATTTGATCGCCTGCTCTTTGAGTTTCCGAATCTCCTCGATTTGCGACTCTTTTTCCTTGATGTCCGGCGGCCGGGTCATAGCCGCAATTCGGGCCCGGGCGCCAGCCTCATCCATCACATCAATCGCTTTGTCCGGCAGGTATCGGTCATTCAGGTATCGGGCCGACAGCTCAACAGCGGCGGTCAGGGCTTCGTCCGTAATTCGTGCATGATGGTGCGCCTCATACCGAGGACGCAATCCCTTCAGAATTTCGATGGCCTCGGGAATCGTCGGCTCCCGAACCATGACGGTTTGGAAGCGGCGCTCGAGGGCTGCGTCTTTCTCAATAAACTTGCGGTACTCGGACAATGTAGTCGCCCCGATGCACTGCATTTCGCCCCGCGAAAGGGCGGGTTTGATGATGTTGGAGGCGTCCATCGCACCTTCCGCGGAGCCAGCGCCGACAATCGTGTGGAGCTCATCGATGAACAAAATGATATTCTTGTTGCGCTTGATCTCATCCATTACGGCTTTGATGCGCTCCTCGAATTGGCCGCGATATTTCGTTCCGGCGACCATCAGAGCGAGATCGAGCGTCACGACGCGCTTGCCGCGCAGAAGCTCGGGAACGTCGCCACGCGCAATCTGCTGGGCAAGTCCCTCAACAATCGCGGTTTTGCCCACACCCGCCTCGCCGAGGAGCACGGGATTGTTTTTGCTCCGCCGGCACAGGATTTGAACCACTCGCTCAATTTCGGCGGCTCGCCCGATGACGGGGTCCAGTTCCCCCTTTAGAGCAAGCTCCGTGAGGTCCCGCCCGAAAGTGCTTAAGGCGGGAGTCTTGCTGTCCCGCGCGGCTTGGGAGGCGCCTTGTTCGCCCGGTGCGCCCGGCGATGGCTTGCCACCGGGGAGCGTATCCATTTCCGGGTCATAATTCGGATCGAGTTCTTTCATGATCTCGATCCGTGTTTTCTCCAAGTCGACATTAAGGTTGCGCAACACACGCGCAGCGACGCCCTCCCCTTCGCGGAGGAGCCCGAGCAGGATATGCTCGGTGCCGACGTAGGCATGATTCAGCGCGCGGGCTTCGCTTCCGGCCAAGGCAAGGACCTTTTTGACGCGCGGCGTAAAGGGCAAATTCCCGACGGTCTTGGTTTCGGGACCTACTCCGACAGCCTTTTCGACCTCCAAGCGGACCATTTCGAGATTCACGCCGAGACGCTGGAGGACATTGACGGCCACCCCCTGGCCGAGCGCTATGATCCCGAGGAGGATATGTTCGGTCCCCACGTAACCGTGGTTGAACCGGTCAGCTTCCTTGCGAGCAAGTTGAAGCACCTGCTGGGCGCGTGGCGTAAAACTGTTCATTTCCTCATTCATTCTTTCCGGCGCCGGGTCTCCGCGGCGAGCCGCTCCCGAACCAAACGGGCCCGGTACCGATCGCGTTCCTTCGGTTTCAACGCTTTCGACTCCAATTTTTGCAGGTGACCCGGCTGCGTCAACAACATGAGCTCGTCGACGACCTGCCGACTCACCGCTGGCAATATACCCAAATCAATCCCCAAACGCAAACCCGACAGGAGATCGAGCGCTTCCTTGGATGTGAGGATATGTGCATGGCACAGGATCCCGTATGCGCGTCCGACGTGGTCCCGCACGACGGTCTCGCGCCGCTCCAACAGCCGGGCCCGCGCGTTCCGTTCGTGCTCAACAATTTCCTGCACAATCTGCTCGATGAGATGGATAATCTGATCCTCGGGATCGCCGAGTGTGATCTGATTGGAAATTTGGAACATGTTACCGGCCGCTTCCGTCCCCTCGCCCCAGAGACCACGAACCGCCAACCCGATCTTCCCCATCCCTTTGATGACGGGATTGATCTCGTTCATCAGTACCAATCCGGGAAGGTGAAGCATGACGCTCGCCCGAAGCCCCGTCCCGACATTCGTGGGGCACGCCGTCAGGTAGCCCAGCTTCGAGGAAAAGGCGTAGTCAAGCCGCTCCTCGATTTCCGAGTCGAGCCGGTCGACGTCTTTCCACAATTCGCGCAAGCTGAGGCCGGGGCGCATCCCCTGCAGCCGGAGGTGGTCTTCCTCGTTGACCATCACCGACAGGGTTTCGTCGCCGCGAAAGACCAAGCCGCTGCCGCGGGTTTTTTCCGCTTGTTCCCGGCTGATCAAATGGCGCTCAAACAGAATTTGGCGGCCCAGTTCCGACAAATCTCCCATCGCGACCGCTTCGGCCGGCTGCAGCGAAGGCACACCGGAGAGGACGGGGGCGATGCGGTTCCAAAGTCGTTCGCATTCGTCCGGTCCGGCCCAGCCAGGAAAGGCGGCGTCCCTGACGTTGCGAGCGAGGCGTATGCGGCTGCTAACGACCGGTCCCTCACTCGAGCCCACCGCGAGCCACGCGCACGGTTGGTTGACGAGTTTGTCCAGATTCATGGAGTTCCGCTCGCGTCCGACTCGTTTAGCCGACGGCGGCATGCGAGAATTTCATCGCGAAGGCGCGCGGCCTCTTCAAAATTCTCCGCCGCAATCGCCTTGTCCATTTCCTGTTGAAGCCGCGCAAGTTCGGCGCTGGCCCGGACCCTTCGGCTTTCCCGTGCCGGCACCTTGCCCGTATGGTGATCAGCCCGATGCATGGCCTTAAGGAGAGGAGGAAGGTCCTCGGCGAACGCTTCATAGCAGGAGGCACAACCGAATCTACCGGTCTTCTTGAAGTCCGTGCGGCGCATGTGACATCGCGGGCAGGATCGCTCCGACTCCTTTGCAGAGGATCCGGACAGTCCGCCACCTAGCAAGCAGTTCGCGATTGAAATGGGTGCATCCAGATTGACGCCCATCTCCTTGGCGCAGCTCTCGCAAAGATGGAGTTTGGTGATCTGCCCGCCCACCACCTGGGTCAAGTGAAAAACCGCCTTATTCTGATGGCAATGGTCGCACATCATTGCCAAACTCCTCCCCCTCACTCGATGGGTGTGCCGACGCGTCGGGCATAGCGGGAAAACGCAGCGGCCAGTTCCCTGGTTTTGGGCCCCGGTTTTCCATCGCCAATAGGCCGTCGGTCGACATTCACCACCGATATGATTTCAGCAGCCGTTCCGGTCAGAAAGACCTCATCTGCGGTGTAGACATCATATCGTGTCAATACGTCCTCCTTCACGGTCAGACCGTGTTCTGGCGCAAGCTGCATCACCACCGCGCGCGTAATACCCTCGAGCGACCCGCACCACGGCGGCGGCGTGATCAACGTGTTTCCGCGGATGACAAACACGTTATCGCCGGACGCCTCAGAAATATACCCCTGAGGGTTCAACATAAGGCATTCCATCACGCCGGCGTTGATCGCCTCAATTTTCGCCAGCACGTTGTTGAGATAATTGAGGCTTTTGATTCGCGGGTTCACCGCCTCGACATGGTTGCGAAGGGTGCCGACCGTGATCACGTGCAGCCCCGTTTCATAAAGTTTCTTCGGATAAAGCTGGATATTTGCGGCGATGATGATCACCTGCGGATCCTTGCAAAGGTAGGGGTTGAGCCCCAACTCGCCGATGCCGCGCGTGACGACCAGCCGAATATAGCCGTTCTTGATGCCGTTCGCGGCGCAGGTCTTGACGACCGCTCGGCACATTTCAGCCCGGCTCATGGGGATCGTCAGCGCGATCGCCTGCGCCGAGCGGTACAGCCGGTTCACATGTTCCTCGAGCATGAACACTCGACCATTGTAGGCGCGGATCCCCTCGAAAACGCCGTCGCCATAGAGCAGGCCGTGGTCAAACACGGACACCCTCGCGTCCTTCTCCGGAACCAGTTTGCCGTTGATGTAAATCTTCATACTGCGTCCCTTTGCCGTCGTATTTTTTACATAGTATCGCAGCAGTGCCGATTGCGCCAGCCGACTCGATGCTTATACCGCCTGCAGTTGGCCGTCACGCAGGACAAGCTGCCGCTCGCAGAGCCGGGCGATTTCTTCGTTGTGCGTCACTAGCACCAGTGTCAACCTTCGGCCGTCGGCGAGCCCAAACAAATCATCCAGCACTCGCCGCCCGGTTGTCGAATCCAGGTTGCCGGTGGGCTCGTCGGCGAAAAGCACCGCCGGATCGTTCATCAACGCCCGGGCGATCGCCGCCCTCTGCTGTTCCCCGCCGGAGACCTCCACCGGACGGTGCCGCAGACGGCTGCCGAGCCCCACGCGGTCCAATAGGGTGCAGGCGCGTTCGCGCAACTCGGACAATCGCCGCAGCGCGCCCCGCTTGTGAAGGGCGGCGACCATCACATTCTCAAGCAGGTCCAGTTCGGGCAGCAAGTGATAGGCTTGGAACACGAACCCGACCTGGTCCGATCGAAAAGCCGCAAGCTCCGATGGAGGTAGGGCGTAGAGGTCACGGCCTTCGAAGAAAACATGGCCCTGGTTGGGTCGGTCCAATCCGCCGAGCACATGCAGCAGTGTGCTTTTGCCTGCCCCGCTTGCCCCCGTGATTGCCAGGCGCTCCCCGCGCCGGATCGTGAGGGAAACGCCCCTGAGAACCGGAATCCGCACACGCTCTAACTCGTACGACTTGTGGAGCTGCTCGGCAACGATTTGGACCGAAGCCTCATTCATATCGCAAGGCCCGAACCGGATCGAGGCGAGCGGCGCGGTACGCTGGAATCACCCCCGCCAACGTGCAAATCGACATCACCGCGATCGCCACGAGAGTGATGTCCGACGCGGACACCACCGCGGGAATCTCGCTCAAATGATAAAGTTCCTTGGGGAAGAGCTCGACATCGAGCTGGTCAGACATCAGGCGAAGCAGGTCATTTCGGTAACGCAGAACCGCAAGGCCTGCGCCTATTCCAAGGAGGGTCCCCAGCGCGCCCTCAAAAGCGCCCTGCCACAGGAAGATTCCCATGATACTCCGACTTGAAACGCCAAGCGCCTTGAGAAGGCCGATTTCGCGCGTCTTTTGAACCGTCACCGTAATCAACGTGTTCGTAATTCCGAACGCCGCAACCACCGTGATGAAGATCAAAAGGAAAAACATCATGTTTTTTTCCACACGAAGGGCGGCAAAGAGCTGCCGGTTTTGCTCCATCCAGGTAACCACGGCGTACTCCGGAGAAATCGCCTCCTCGATCCGCCGCTTAATCTCGCCGACGCGCAAGGGATCACGCGTCATGACCAAAATCGCATGAACGCCCCTGTCGATCTTGTAGAGCTCGCGCGCCCGCTCCAGAGACGTCAGGACGAACCCCACATCGAATTCCCACATCCCCAAGTCGTACAATCCGGCCACCGTGAATTCTTCGGGCAGGTAGACCTCGTCGGCGGCCACGAAATGTTGGGGGGAATAGATGAGCACGCGGTCGCCCACGCCCGCGCCCAATTGGCGGGCCAGGTCGCGACCCATGACGAGCCGATCGTCGGCGACGTTGAATTCGCCGCGCACCATGTGTTCCGGAATTCGGCTCACGCGGCCCTCGCGAGCAGGGTCGATTCCGCGGACGATCGGCGTCTGGACCCGATTGCCCTTTTGCAAAAACACCAATCCCTGTACCACCGGCGCGGCGCCCTCCACGCCCGGCACCGACTCGATCAGTCGGATCAGCTCGTCGGGGTCTTCGATGACGTCAATGCCGCTCACCATGATGTGGGCGTTGAAGCTGAGAATCTTCGTGCGCCACATCTCGTCAAATCCGCTCATTACGGACAGAACGATCACCAGCACAGCCACGCCCAGCAACACGCCCAGGACGGAAATAATCGTGATCACGGATTGGAAAGTGCGCTTGGGGCGCATGTAGCGCAGGGCGAGAAATAATGAAAACGGTAGATGCATTGGGGGCAGTTATACGCGAAATGCCTCCGCGCTCAACGGAATTAGCGGCCCGCCAGCGAACGGCACGATGTCGGAACTCTCAAAATGTCCCCCCATGTTAATTTGTAATACATGTCCGCTTGCCGGATGAGGGGGCAGGCGGCCGGGATGCCGATCCCGCAGACCGCCCGCTAATCCGCGCCGCAATCACTACGTTTGCTCGCCTCGACGATTTCTAACCAGCGTGTTCGTCAACCCCGGCGGCATTAGTCTCAGCAATTCCCAGGCTCACCGTGCCCCGCTAAACAGATGACAGGAAAGCATCCGTAGCCTGGGCCGTCGGCCCCGGTAATTTGGATTTTGAGGAAGACACTGTAGCTGGTCGGCGACGGTTCTTCTTCGGGTTCATCGAGTGCTGCCAGAAAACATGAGGATGCCTCTGACGCCGCAACTGTCGGCCGAACCCCGACCCGCATTGCGTTCGGCGCACACATCAAACGCCTGTTTCCACATCGCCGCCGACTTCTGGCTCATTCGTCGATTCTGACTCCTTTGATGTTTTCCGATTGCCTCAGGCCTCCCTCCTCCGCCAGGGTCGTTCGAGTACGCAAGGGGGCTTTTTCAAAGAGTCATGACAGCCGACGAACTGCGCGATTGACGCCCGTGCAAGCCCCGCTAGCTTGATAGCCATGCCAGACATTGCCATCCGCGAGCTCTTCGAAAAGCGCAACCGTCCGCTCCTTTCGCTTGAGTTTTTCCCCCCAAAGGACGACGCCTCATGGCCACTGTTGCACGAGGTCGGATCAGCGTTGCGATCGATCCAACCGGACTTCGTCACATGCACATATGGCGCAGGCGGATCCACTCGCCGCCGGACCCTGGAGGTGTGCGAGCTTCTCCGGAATATCGGATATTCGCCGGTGATGCCCCACCTGACCTGCGTGGGCCACAGCCGTCTCGAGCTCCAACAAATCCTCCGCGAGTGGCACGCGCTCGGATATCGGAACATCATGGCCCTACGTGGCGACCCACCTCGGGGGTTTTCCCAGTTTCGCCCCGCCCCAGACGGGTTCAGCCACGCCTCCGAGCTCGTTGAGCTGATTCGGATGGAATTCCCCGACATGTGCATCGGCGTTGCTGGCTATCCCGAGACGCATCCGGAATCGGTTACGCCAGAAGCCGACATCCGTCACCTGAAGGCGAAAGTTGATGCCGGCGCGTCGTTCATCACGACGCAACTCTTCTTCGAGAACAAATTTTATTTCGATTTTGTGGATCGATGCCGCCACGCCGGCATCGAGCAACCAATCCTGCCCGGTCTGCTCCCCGTCATATCCCTCAAGCAGGTCCAACGAATGTGCGCGATGTGCAAGACCCACCTGCCGGAGCCGCTCATCGCCGAGCTCGAAAAAGCCGGCGGAGAAGGCGAGGCGGCGGAAGAAGTCGGCATCCGCTGGGTGGAACGCCAGATCGAGGACCTGCTCGAGCATGGCGCGCCAGGGGTTCATCTCTACATCCTCAACCGCTCCAAGGCGGCACTTTCTAGAGAACTCGTCCGATTTTTTGCGAACCGATAAGCGGTAGGAGAGTTTGATCCCGCTTGACCCAAAAATTCCGGGCGGTATTGATTGATATGTCAAACGAAGGTCTGAGCATGGCCGTCGACGTCTGGAAAAGTTACGAGGAGAACACGCTGACCCACAGCGCGGCGCATTACCTCATGACAATCCGGGAATTGCTCGAAACCCAGGGTTACGCTCGGGTCACGGATATCGCCAAGCGGCTGAACATCACCCGAGGAAGTTGTTCGATCAGCCTCAAACCGTTGAAGCGGCGCGGCCTGGTCGTTGAAGACGCCAATAAGTTCCTCCAGCTTTCGCCGGAGGGCCGGCGTCTCGCGGAAATCGTCGAACGAAATGATGAACTGCTCGAAATCTTTTTCCGCGACGTGCTCGGGGTCAACCCCGACCAGGCTGAAATCGACGCCTGCAAAATTGAGCACCTGCTCAGCATCGAGACCAGCGTTAAGCTCTGCAACTTCATCGAATGCATTCGATCGGGCAGCCCGGCGGCCCGGGCTTTCCTCGACCAGTTGCGCCAGCAAGAGAGGGCGTGCAAACACGAGGTGCGAACCTGCCCGCATTGCCAGGAAACCTGCTTCTTTGAAATGCAGAAGATCGAAGTCGATTCCTCCAAAAAGAGCTTGCGAAAATCTAACCGTTCCTTCACATCCGCTTGATCAGGCGCCGCTCCACTCTCCTTCCGTGAGAGGAGGATCGCGGTGACGAATTGCGCGACGGATAATCATCGGAATCTTGGCCCGGTGCGGCCGGCGCGTTCGGATGACGGGGATGCCTGGCGGCGATTTCTCAAGCCACTTCGCGAAATCGCCGGCCTTGAACCGGATGCGAACCTTTTGACCGTGCTGGTGCGCGTATTCTCCCGATATGCCTTTGATTACCGTCCGCTTCCGCCTTCGTCTTTCCCCATTCCCGATCCGCCCGTCGGCTCTTGGGGAGGATTCCCTCGAATCGGCCTTTTCGTGGATTCGCCTGACCACCTCAGCGGCGTCGCGAAGACGTTAGGGCACTGGCAGCGGGAGGCGCACGCCGCGGGCGTGGGACTGCGAATCCATGGCGCCTCTCCGGCTCCGCGGGCAGACAGTCCAATGGCCATTTTTCCCGCTGTCGGGACCTTCTCCGTATCTGCCTACAACGGGCTGCAGGTTCACGTTCCGCCGATTCGCGAAGTGTTGAAATACGTGAAGCGGGCCAACTTCGATATCATCCATCTGTCCACTCCAGGACCCATGGGGCTGGTCGGCTTGCTGGCCGCCCGGCTCGCAGGCTTGCCGGTCGTCAGCACGTTCCACACGCACTTCCCCTCCTATGCGGCCACTTTGTTCAGGGATCCGGCCATGGAGGACATCGGGTGGGCGCTGATGCGTTGGTTCTACCGGCAAATGGATCGAGTGGCAGCGCCGACACCAACCATCCGCGATGAACTCATTCGGCATGGATGCGACCCGGATCGCTTGTGTGTTGTCGGCCGCGGGGTCGACACGCAACTGTTCAATCCCGCCCGCCGCTGTGAGGCGTTTCGCCGCACACACGTCCACCCTCAACAGACGGCCCTTCTCTACGTCGGCCGAGTCTCCCTCGAAAAAAATCTTTCGGTCCTGGTGGATGCCTTCCGCAGGGTCGCCGCTCGTCGCAGTGACATTGCCCTGCTCGTTGTGGGAGACGGACCCTATCGGGCGCAAATGGAGTCCGAGCTGCAAGGACTGCCCGCTCGATTCCTTGGCGTCCTTGGCGGGTACGAGTTGGCGACCGCCTACGCCTCGTGCGACTGTTTTGTCTTTCCAAGCGAGACGGACACGCTCGGAAATGTGGTGCTGGAGGCGCAGGCGGCCGGTCTTCCCGTCATCGTCTCTGGATGCGGCGGCCCGAAAGATTGCGTGCAGGACGGCGCCACAGGACTGGTGATCCCCAAGATCACCGCGCAGAAACTGGCCGATGTCCTTCTCGACCTGCTGGCCCAACCCGAACGGCTGGCGGAGATGGGGACGACCGCGCGGTTGTACAGCCGCCGATTCACTCACAAGGCCTCCTTCGAGGCGTTTCGCCAGATGCACGAAGACGTGCTTGCGGCGAAAGCAGCCTAGTCATTGAACGCGTCATTCGAAAAGGTCACCGGCCTCATGCCGGGGCGAAAACCGCGGAAAAAGCCTTTGAACCGACCCTGCGCCCAAACTTTACGAATCGGAAACGGGTTTCGGTTTTTGATCGGCCATCATATACCAGGCGTCCATAAAGTCCGACCGGTTCGGGGACTCATTCGCCTCGGTCACCGCTTGGATCAACAGGCCCATACTGGCGGTGTAGTAAGGCTGCCAGAAACCGGAAGATTCATACGGGGTGATCCATTCGGGATCAACTAGGCGGGCGGGAGCCAGCTCGGACAACTCGTGGGCGAAGCCCGCTGGATCATTCATCCGCACAGCTGAAAGTAAGAAGGCAAATAGGGTCCAGCCGTCGTAAAAACCGGTCGGAATGCCCTCATGCCGGTGTTCTTCCCGCTCGACACGACTGATCATCCGCCGCAGTTCATACGCTCGCCGTGTCGGCGCATCGATCTTCAAACCCGGAAAAAGCCAGATCGGGTTAAGCTGCACGGGATGTTTTTGCATGTTTACGGCGTGCGGCGCCCCCTCATGAGGTGCATACACGTTCCACGCCTTCTCCTTCCAGAGAAGGCGGCGGTACGCGAGACCAGCCCTGATAATTTTTTTCCACGTTCCGATTTCCTTATCCGTTATGCCGAGCCGCTCCGCCATGTTGACGGCGGTCCGCAACGTGTAATCCGCGGAAAACATCGCGCACAGGTAATTTCGGGCGTTTCGCTCACCATATTCGTCCTGACCCATCGACGGCTGAATCTCGAGCGAATATTTTCCGTCTTTTTCGCGGACCAAGCCCGACGCGTAGAATCGCGCGCTCTCGCGAAGGATGGGCCACGCCACTTCGGTCGTCCACGTGACGGGGAGGAGCGCTGCAGCGTCGGCAGCCATTTTGGCCGGATACGCCGCGTTGTGAATCTGAAATTGAAAATCATTCGGAAGCCCTCCCACCGCTTCCTGAAAAAGCTGCGCGCCCGGTCCGATCGGAAATTCCCAGGACCAACAGACACCAGGCCGCTTGTAAATCTCCCGGGTAAGCTGAATTTGCTCATCCAGTCTCGCGCGATAAAACTCGACGTGCGCCTGCACGATATCCAAATGCCCAAAGCGGATCAGGGCGGGATGGACAAACGCCAAATCCTGGGGGAAGTGGAATCCCCAATTGTTTCCGGTGAAGCCCATCGGCGGCGCAGGGGCTCGAACATCCGGCCCATACGAAGCCAGAATATGATACATCGAGCGGCGGACGAGCGCTCCGAGTGGGCCCTCGACGTCCGGCAGCGAAACGGAACCCCAGCGCGTTGACCATGCGCTCTGGCAAATCCGCTCCAGATCCTTTTCTGCGTGCGTTGCCAGCCGTCTGGCCAAATCAGCCAGCTCTTCACGGCGCGACTCGGGCCCCAGCGCGAGAACCAAAGTGGCGCGGCAGCGACCTGGAGACAAAGTCAACTCAATTCCATCGGCCGACGGGCGCGCGGTCACGCTTCCCCCCCACCCTGCGCCAACAATGCCTTTGGAACTGCCGCGCTTCACGTGCAATACGCCGCCATCCTTGCGGACCTCAGCTCGTATCTCCGCAAACAGATCCTCGCCATAGCTGCTCCGATAATAGGGCGGTGAATCCAGTTTGAGCTTCGGGGGACGGTTCGACGACCATTCGAGGAGAAAAATTAAAACGTCGCGATATTCTGAATCCGGGTTCGAGAGCAATCGAACCCGATACTGAAGCCCCGGCGCCAAATAGTGGGTTGTGAGCGCGCCATGGGACAGCTCAAGGTGCTGGCGGTACTCGGGAGGCGGGGACGGCGGTTGAATCCAATGGAGCCGCGCAAGCGGCACCAACGTATCCAAACCATAACGGCCGCGGTGCCAGACATCCGCATGCGAGATCCAGGTTTGCGAGATACGGATCGGCGCAAACTCATCCTTGGGAGGGTGCTGCAAACCAAATGCATCAAAACATCCCCCGCAACGGCCGGTCCCGACATACAGGTTCACCCGTTTGTCCGGTTCGACCGGCCAAAACGTGCGGAGAACATCACCGAAGAGGAAATCTGAATCGACTCGCCGCATGGCGATTACGCTACTCTCGAGCATTCAATGCCGAAAACCAGCCTTTTTGATATGGGTAAGCATCGCGAGGCCGGCGCAACAATCCGCGCGCGTCTGATCTTTATCAGCCCATCGATCCCGACCGTGTCAAAGGGCGCGACGCAACCTCCTTCATGTTCCGCCCAATCGATCAAAAAAACGAGATGCCTATCCCCAAACCTGTTTTAAGAGCAGAAGAGCCCATCAGAGATGAAGCAGCTTCGGATAGAGGTCGGTGGTCTTCGCCCCGCGGATGTCCAGGTGGCGAACGTTCTGAATCCAACGAGCGTTCGTACCACGCTCCATCGTCGGGCATAGCGGCGCAGTGCACGTCCTGCATGACGTTCTCCGGCCTCCGATTCGATCGATTTGGCGCCATCCTGTCGATGAATTTCATCGGCCATTCCCTTGTCCAATTAATGGCTGCCAACGCTCACCGGCCAGCCTCGCGCATCCTCCCTCACCATGATTTTCTTGCCATCGCCTCCTTTCGTCGTCCCGCGCAATCCACTTCCCTCGCGCATTGGCCAACGCGCCGAAGGGCAAGCTTTTGGCACCGAACACCGCCAGTAAGGCCATACTTATGACACCATGATCCAGGATCCAAAGATACCTCGAAGAATGCCTTGCTTGTCTAACGAAGAGCCTCCACCCGCGATTTCAGTGGCTCGTTGGCAGTACGACTGAGCAGCCAATCGTATCGGCCACCAGTACGCGTGAGCATGCATAACGAAACATCATAGCATTTCTAATGGTCATAAGGTTTTCGGATAAGCTCTCGTCAGATTCACCTTCGCATCGTGCGCGTACGCGGCATATCCGACAACCACCGCCACCGTGTCCGTCGCAACATCGACGCGCTAGTAACTCCAGGACCTTAATAAACCGCCGTCATCAGATTCGTCCCCGCCGCCATCGTCACATTCGTAACCTCCTACGTCCGATCCCCAAAGATCTGGCGGATAACCCCATTCTCCGTCACAGTCCCCGCAGAAAAGTTCACCGCCACTGCCACTGGGATCGGACCGCCCGCCCACACGCTCGTCAGAATCTGCTTCAGATAGTTGAAGGAGTTGATTAACACCAATGCCTAGTTCCTGGCGCCGGATCGGATTGTCCGCCCGTCCGTAGCGATATCTAGCCCGGTCGCCCGTGATAATGTTTCCTTCATATTTATAAATGCCAGCACTTTTCTGATTTCCAATAAATGATGAAAAGACAACCAAATCGACAAATTAATCATGCTATTACATAGTAATTCCTCGATTCACTATCATGGTTTTCGAACGCTCAATAACAATTCCGCCAAGGTGCATAAGATCATTATGTAATATATCCATCTCGGGCCAGAGATTATCGGTAGACATAATCTACTCGATACGCCTGTAATAATTATGATATGGGCGAGTTCACAGTGTTACGATATCGTCATGTGAAATACGCTGGTTATACCTCCCAAGATAGTGAGAACATGGCGCACAGAAGCTAATGCTTCAAGAAAATGCGCGAGATCGTATTGCTCAGCACGAATAAACTATGCTGCTGTCAGTAGCAAATATAAAAGAACATGAAGGAATAATAATAAATATGTAAACGGTGTATTCTACAGCTAATCAGATGAGGCTAACCCTACACTTGTTGATCATGAGAACAAGTTCCATGTCTTATGATGTCATTCTCACACTTACCGACGCTCAATTGGATTGGCTGTGCCATCATGTTTCCAACGCGCCACACAATCCGCGGGGTGGACTTCCCCGCCGCAGATAAGCGAAGGGTTCTCCGGGGATCTTCTGGATCCCGGACGACGGCGCCAAGTGGAAGAACTAGCCGGCGGAGTTCGGGGCCGATAGCACGGTTTATCATGAGTTCAATAAATGGGCCGAGTCGGGTATCATTGATCGAATTGTGCGCCGGGCGGTCGCTGTGGGGAACGGCCGGACGGCTTCAATCTCTTACGAGTGTTTCATCGCCGACTCGTTATTCAAAGCGCGGGGAGGTGGCGATGCCATCGGCACGACAAAGGCGAAAAAAGGCATGAAATCATGGTGTCGGTGGACGCGCGAGGCAAGCCGGTGGCGTTGCCACCGGTTCAGCCTCCCCCCACGATAACCGGAGAGTTCAGGGATTGTTTGACTTGATGCCGACCCAGGCGATACCCGAGCGGATCATCGGGAACCGGGATTACTAAGGCGATCGACTGGACGAGAAAATGGCCGACCACGTCATCGAGGTGACCGCAGCGCATCGATCGAATCGGAGGCCGGAGAAGGTCACATAAGACGGACGATTGCTGCGTCGCCACGCTCGACGATGGACGGTCGAACGAACCATTCGTTGGATGCAGAACTTTCGCCGCCTGAGCATCCGCTCGGAGAAGTCCATCGTCCTCGACCAAGGTCTGCTTCATTTCACAGGCACTCTCCGCTCCTCAAACAGGCTTTCGGATAGGGTTTTTAGGATAGGCCGCTCCGGCAGTAAAAGATTTGCCGCTTCAGGCGAACGATTTGATCCAGCTCGATTCTTTCGGAAGAAGTCCGGAGAACGGGAACAACCTGAAGATCATTTGCTTCCCGGATGCACAAGAGGTACGCCCTGCTTGCAGAGCGGGCATTCGGCAGGCGTCCACGTAACCGGTTCCCATTCTAGCAGACTGATCAGAGGAACCTCGAACGCAGCCTTGCCGCCGCTGCGATCCACAAGCACGCACACGCCTTGTACGACGCCGCCCTGCGCTCGAATCAAATCTATGGTTTCCTGGACGCGGCCTCCCCGGGTCACGACATCCTCCGCGACGAGGAACCGTTCCTCGGCTCGTATCGCGAAACGCCGCAGCGCCAACCGCCCACTTTCCTTTTCCGCAAAAATGAACCGCCTGTCCAACGCCCGCGCGAGTTCCTGCCCCACGGCAAGTCCGCCCATGGCCGGCGCAATCACGCTGTCAATGGGCAGCCCCGTGGATTCCCATCGATGGGCCAGCGCCGAGCAGAGCCGTTCAAGCATCCGCGGCCACTGGCAGACAATCGCGCACTGGAAATATTGGTCGCTGTGAAGCCCGGAACGGAGCTCGAAGTGGCCGGACAGCAGTGCGCCGGTTTCGCGGAATATCTGAAAGACTTCTGCCGCTTGCATACTGCCCGTTTAGCGGCCGCTCGATAATTCGGCGAGAAAAAATCAGACCTTTCGCACCGGATCGAGTCCGGCGCATTATTTCGAATCCCAGGAGGAGGAGCTCAGTAACCGGTGAGGCGAAGCCGGCCTTCTCAATATCGGTAGTGGGCGGGCTTGTAAGGCCCTTCGACGGGGACACCAAGGTATTCCGCCTGCTTTTTTGTCAGTTTGTCCAATTTGATACCCAGCTTTTGAAGGTGAAGCCTTGCCACCTTTTCATCGAGCGTTTTGGGGAGAGTATAGACCCCGATGGGATACTTGCCCGGGTTCGTATACAATTCAATCTGCGCCAGCACCTGGTTGGTGAAGCTGCTCGACATTACAAAACTTGGGTGCCCCGTCGCGCAGCCAAGGTTGACCAGGCGGCCCTCCGCCAAAAGGATGATGGACTTTCCATCGGGAAAATGCACTTGGTGGACCTGGGGTTTGATTTCCGTCCATTTGTATTTTCGCAGGGCTTCGACCTGGATCTCACTGTCGAAATGGCCGATGTTGCAAACGATGGCCATGTGTTTCATCTGGCGCATGTGCTTTTCCGTGATCACATCGCAGCAACCCGTGGCGGTCACGAAAATGTCTCCGATCCGGCATGCCTCGTCCATCGGCATAACCTCATAACCCTCCATGGCGGCCTGCAGGGCGCAGATCGGATCAATTTCTGTGACGATCACCCGGGCGCGTTGCCCGCGAAGCGACTGCGCGGAGCCCTTCCCGACATCCCCGTAACCGGCCACCACGGCCACCTTTCCGGAAATCATGACATCGGTGGCGCGCATGATCGCGTCGACCAGTGAATGCCGGCACCCATAGATGTTGTCGAATTTTGATTTTGTGACGGAATCATTCACGTTGAAGGCGGGAAACAACAATTCACGGCGATCCATCATTTGGTAGAGCCGATGAACGCCGGTGGTTGTTTCCTCGCTCACGCCGCGAATTTCGCGAACCATCCGATGAAAACGGGACGGGTCCCGTTTGATCGATTTTCGAACCTGTTCAAACAGGATTTTTTCCTCTCGGCTTGAAGGTTCGCGATCGAGGATTTTCGGGTTTTCCTCGGCCTTGTAACCGAGATGGACCATGAGCGTCGCATCGCCGCCGTCATCCAGAATCATATTGGGGCCCTGTCCATCGCCCCAGTCCAGGATGCGGTCGGTAAACTCCCAATATTCTTCAAGGGTCTCGCCCTTGTAGGCGAAAACCGGGGTGCCTCGGGCGGCGATGGCAGCGGCTGCATGGTCCTGTGTGGAAAAAATGTTGCAGGAGGCCCAGCGCACGCGAGCCCCAAGGTGCTGAAGGGTTTCGATCAACACCGCGGTTTGAACGGTCATGTGCAAGGAACCGGAGATTCGAGCTCCTTTTAGCGGCTTATGATCGCCGTATTCCTCGCGCAACGCCATGAGACCGGGCATTTCATATTCGGCAAGCTCGATCTCCTTGCGACCGAATTCCGCAAGTCCGATATCCTTGACCACGTAGTCAGCAGTTTTCTTGGAAGGCATGATTTACTCCTCGCAGGGTTGATGATGACCTAACTTTAGTTGATGCCGCCGACGGGACCGGTTTAAGGCCGACAGCGATGAAAGCAGAAAATTCCGCGCGGCCCGACCCCGTCGCCGGCTCAAGACGTCTGATGTGCTGAACGGACAGGCCGGCCACCTCCATCCAGTCCCGAATCTCCTTTTCCTCAAAACCCAGCCACTGGTCGGCCCATTCGATCCGCACCCATTCCTGGTCATGCCGCGCCAAATCCAACACGATCAGGCGGCCGCCAGGCTTCAATAGACGAGCCGCCTCGCGGATCGCATGCGCCGGCCTGGCGGCATGGTGCAGCGCCTGGCTAAGGATAACATCGTCACATGAGGCGCTTACGAGTGTCGTCCGTTCCAAATCGCCTTCCGCGGTCCGGATCCGATCCTCAACGCCGGCCCGTCGGGCCCTTGCGCAAACCTGTCGCAACATCGCCGGCGATTGATCGACGGCATACACGCAACGCGCGTAATAAGCGAGGAGGATGGCGAGTGTCCCATCGCCGCACCCGAGATCGGCGACTGTCCGGTCCATGAAACCTGCCGCCAATCCCGCCGCCAGCGCGGGCCAACCCCCTCCCGGTTGGGTCCACTCGCTATAACGGCCGGCAATGTTGTCAAAAAATTCGCGGCTTTTCGCTCGCCGCCGGTCTAGGGCGTCCCGAACCGATTGTGCGTCCCGCGCCGCAGTCTTCAGGTCCGCCAGATACTTCTCCAGCAGAGCGGCAAAAGAAGGATCACGGAGCACTTCACCCGGGCGATAATATATAGAGGTGCCCTCCCGCCGGGTCTCCAACAGGCCCGTGTCTCGGAGCGGCTTGAGGTGGCGGCTGATGGTCGACTGGGGCAGCTCCAATATCTCGACGAGCTCTGCGACCGAGAGTTCGGAAATCATCACCGCATGAACTAGGCGGAGGCGGATTTCGTCGGAAAGCGCGCGAAATAGATCGAGAGGCGAGATCATTTATCTGTTTTTCCGGATGAATGAATATAGGCGAGACTACGCCTTTTGCAAATGGGAATCGCCGGTTCGGTCTTTTGAGGTCAGCCGATCTCGATCATCCGCTGAATGGCAAGCCTCGCGCGAGCGGCAATCTCAGGCGGCACGTCGATTTCGTAAACATCCTCTTGCAGCGACCGCAGAACCTTCTCGAGGGTGATAAGCTTCATGAACTTGCAGACGGCGCGCTCGCTGACCGGGAAAAACGCCTTGTCCGGGTTCATCTTTCTCAACCGGTGCAGGATGCCCGTTTCCGTCGCCACGACAAATTCGCGCGAGGGAGATTTTTGCGCGTGGCGAACCATCCCTTCCGTTGAGAGAATCTTCGCGTCGTCCATCCCGCAACATCCCGCCGTTTCCTTCATGTACAGCAGCGAGGAAACGCAGCCGCACTCCGGATGCATGAGAAACTCGGCGCCGGGGTGCGCGGCCCGCTGAGCCTGGATATGTTCGGGACGAATCCCCGCGTGGACATGGCATTCTCCGGCCCAGATCCGCATGTTGGTCCGGCCCGTCACGCGCTTGACATACTGGCCGAGAAACATGTCAGGGCAGAACAAAATTTCGCGGTCCGGCGGAATCGCACGGACCACCTGAACCGCGTTGGACGAGGTGCAGCAATAGTCGGTCTCGGCCTTCACCTCGGCGGATGTGTTCACATAACTGACCACGACCGCATCCGGATGCCGGGCCTTCCAGGCGCGGAGCTGGTCGGCCGTGATCGTTGCGGCCAGCGAACACCCGGCATCGAGGTCCGGCAGCAGGACTTTTTTGGACGGCGACAGAATCTTGGCGGTCTCCGCCATGAAGTGAACACCGCAAAATACAATGACGTCAGCTCCGGTCAGGGCTGCCTGCCGCGACAGGCCGAGAGAGTCCCCGACAAAATCGGCAATATCCTGCACTTCGGGTCGCTGATAACTATGGGCCAAAATGACGGCATTCCGACGCGCCTTCCATTCGAGGATCTGCTCGACAAGAGTGGCCTGTTGTTCAGCGACGCTCATTTGTCCCTTCCCTTTATTATTTTAGCACAGGCTCGCCAGCTAGACCACTTTCAAAGAGATATCAAGGGCTGGAGCCGAATGTGTTAGCCGCCCGACGGAAATCAAATTCACGCCTGTTTCCGCGATTGCCCTCACATTTTCCAGAGACACATTTCCAGACGCCTCGGTCAGCGCACGCCCGTTGACCAGACGGACCGCCTCTCGGAGACTGCTGGTCATCATGTTGTCCAGCATGATGATATCCACCCCGGCATCCAGCGCCTCGCGGACCTGGTCGAGGGTGGCGCATTCCACTTCGATCCGAACGCCAGACGGCAGTTGAGCGCGCAGCCGTTCGACCGCGTTTCGGATCCCGCCGGCGAGGCGAATGTGATTGTCCTTGATAATCGCCAGATCGCTTAGCGAGTGGCGGTGATTTTTTCCCCCGCCGACGCGCACGGCGTATTTGTCTAGCGCGCGCAGGCCCGGTGCCGTTTTACGCGTGTCCAAAATGGCCACGGGCAGACCCGACACGGCCTCAACATACTGCGCCGTCAACGTCGCGATTCCCGACATTCGCTGCAGTAGGTTGAGCGCGACGCGCTCGCCGGTCAGCAGCGCGCGCGTTTTACAGCGAACTTCTGCCAGCAACGTGTGCGCGGCGACCCGCTCACCATCCCGAACCCGCGCTGTGAAGCGCGCTAGTGGATCGAGCTTCCGGAATACGCGCTCTGCCACATCAAGCCCGGCGATGACTCCGGAGACCTTGGCGCGAAACACGCCCGACGCCTCATCCTCGGCGCCAAACAATAGGTTGGTGGTGATATCTCCTGCCGGCGCATCCTCGCGCAACGCGGCTTCGATCACCCGCTCCACGTCAGCCCAATTCGGCTGGTCAGGTCCCCTCATGTCCATTTGACGAGGCGGGGCCGAGTGCCGCGCTTGAGGGTGATGTGTCCTTCGAAGGCGGGGTTTTCTTCCGGAAAATCCTCCCGCTGGTGGGCGCCCCGCGATTCTTCGCGGAGCAGCGCCCCTCGCACGGTCAGCGTGCAGGCGCGCATCATCGTCCGGAGCGGACGGCCCGCCCATTTGCTTAGAATCGGGCCGTACCGGTCACGAAGATCATACAACGCATCCAGTGTTCGCTTGAGGGCCGGGCCGTTCCGAATGATTCCCACGTGCTCGGTCATCATATGGGAGACTTCGGCCCGCAGTCGGTTCATTAGCGCGGGATCTACCGGCGTCGGATCCCGCACTGGCAGGTCTGCGCCGAGAAGCGGATCACTCTCCCGCGCCGGCTCGACGGTTCGCGCGCCTTCCACGGCACGGCGTGCAAAAACGAGGCACTCCAACAGCGAATTGCTAGCCAGCCGATTGGCCCCGTGCACCCCCGTGCAGGCGCATTCCCCGCACGCAAACAAGCCCCAAATGCTGCTGCCCGCCATCCGACCCGTCACGATGCCGCCGATCGTGTAATGCGCCGCAGGCGCAACCGGGATCAGATCCGCCGTCAAATCCAGTCCCCGCGCACGACAGGCCTCATACACGTTCGAAAAGCGCTCACGAACCGCACGCGCATCGAGATGGCGCATCGACAGCCACACACACGGCGAGCCTTCACGGTGCATCTCTCGGAAAATGGCGGCAGCCACGACATCCCTGGGAGCGAGTTCGGCCCTCGGGTCATACCGCTCCATGAACCGTTCCCCCGCCCGGTTGAGCAAATGAGCGCCCTCGCCTCGCAACGCCTCGCTAAGAAGAAATGTCTCGCCGCCGGGGTCATAGAACGCCGTCGGATGGAATTGCACAAACTCCATGTCGCACACTTCCGCGCCCGCGCGATAAGCCAGCGCGATCCCATCGCCAGAGGATGTCGGCGGATTGGTTGTGCGCTCATAATTCCCGGCCGCGCCGCCGGTGGCGAGGATCGTCGCAGGGGCAGTGAAAAACCAAGGCTCAAAGCGATCCTGGTAGAAGGCCATGCAGCCGACGCAGCGATTGTCCACCACCACCAGTTCGGCCACGGTCGTATTTTCGAAGAGCCGGATGTTCGGGTGCGCCTTTACGCGGTTGAGAAGAAACCGCGTCACCGCCTGCCCGGTGGCGTTGCCCTCCGCATGGAGAATCCGCCGTTTGCTGTGCCCGCCCTCGAGGCCCAGCGCGAGCCCCATGTGGTCCTCATCAAACTTCATTCCCCAGCGGATCAGCTCGCGGACTCGTTCGATTCCCTCGCTGACCAGAATTTCAACTGTGGCCCGGCGGCAAAGCCCCCGGCCGGCCGCTATCGTATCGTCGAAATGAAGATATGCCGAATCTTCAGGGTCAATCGCCGCTGCGATTCCACCCTGAGCCCACCACGAACTGCTTAGTTGAACTTCCGATTTGGTCAGGAGGGCAACCCGACCGTGATCAGCCGCGGCCGCTGCCGCATAGAGGCCAGCCAACCCGCTCCCGACCACAATGAAGTCGAATGAAAGGCGGGTTTCGACCGATCGGGTCACTTTAAGAACAAGTGGCTCCGGCGGTAGGACTCGAACCTACAACCTTGGCGTTAACAGCGCCCCGCTCTACCATTGAGCTACACCGGAACCCAACCGTTAGCAGGCTATCGATTCGACGGGCGAAGTCAAGAGGGCGGCGATTATTCCTTGAGCTTGTATTGACCGCGTCCGGCTTTCTCGATGCGGTTGTCGCGCGCCAGCGTCTGATAAATGATCGTCTCGAAATTTCGCGACGTCGTCTTGTACCCGCTCGCAACCACTTCCCGCATGATTTGCTTGACCGGCTTGGCTTCGGATTTGCTCAGGACAGAGACTATCGCATCGGCAAGGCTCACCTTGTTTTTCGGACGCGAGCGCCGAGCGGAACCGGCGGCTTTTACCTTCTGCCTGCGGCCGACGGAGGTAGCGGCCGGCATCGTGCCGCCGAGCGCCTCAATTTCGGCCCGGACCACAGCCAGCTCCTTCTCGAGTTGCGCGGCCTTCTTTTGCAGTACCGGCAGCATCTTACGTCGCCGCTGCACTTCCGCCATCAGTTCGGCGAGCGTCATCTTGGACAGAATTTTCGCCATTCGATCACTCCTTCTTTTTGAATTAACCATACTAGATGCGAATCTTTATTCAATCCTAATAATTTAATTTCTTCAAAAAATTCGCAACCCCCTTCTTTCGTCCCATTATAACTTGGGTTGCTCACTCGATTAGCTAAGTTGAGACCGCAACAAATGGTGACCTTGTTCGATTTTAGCTTCGCAGAACATCCCCACCCATCGGCCCGCGGATGCGCCGGAGTGCATCGCGTGCGGCATCCTTCTCCGCCTCGCGCTTGGTTCGTCCGGACCCTTCCCCCAGCGGCCGGCCGCCGACCGAGACCTCTACTGTAAAACGCCGCTGATGGGGCGGCCCCTCTTCGTGTTTGACCCGATATTCGGGGGCCGCGGTTCCCTGCTTATGTGTCCATTCCTGAAGCGCCCCTTTCGGATTCTCGTACCATTCCAAGGTCGTGGCGAGATCGAGACGCGGAGCGAAAACCGCCTGGAAGATCTTTATGGCCGCTTTCAAGCCCCCGTCGAGAAATGCGGCGCCAATGACGGCTTCCAAGGCATCCGCCAGAATCGATGCGCGAAGGCGGCCGCCGCCCATTTCCTCCCCCCGGCCCAGCCGAAGATAGTCGCCGAGACGGATACTCTGCGCGATGTCCGCCAGTGCTCGGGTCGAACTTAGAGCGCTACGCAATTTCGTTAGTTCGCCCTCCGAAGCATCCGGTTTCAGCGAATAGAGCGAATGGGCTGCGATAAGCCCCAAGGCGGCATCCCCCAAAAATTCCAACCGCTGATTGTGCCGAATATCAACGCCGGGATTTTCGTGGGCGAACGAAGGGTGAGTCAACGCTTCCTCAAGGTGGCGCCTCTTCCGGAATCGGTAGCCGATGGCTGCCTCGAGTTCCTTGTAAGGATTGGGCCGCAGGATCATGCGCGCGGATGGAAGCGCCGATGAACCTGCACTAGGCGGGGCGCATCGACATGCGTATAAATCTGCGTGGTGGCGATGTCGGCATGGCCGAGCATCTCTTGAATCGCCCGTAGCGGGGCGTCATTCGCCAGCATGTGCGTCGCAAAAGAATGCCTCAACGTATGGGGTGTGACGCGCTTTCCGATTCCTGCTGCGCGCGCGTACCGGCGAACCATCTGCCAGATCGTCTTCCGGCTTAGGGGGCGGCCGCGGGCCGACAAAAAGACATGAGGCTTGGATCCGTCGCGATCCCATCGCGGGCGCACCTCGCTAAGATAGCGGCGCAGAAATACGGCGGCCGCCGCGCCCAGCGGAACAATCCTTTCCTTTCGGCCCTTTCCAAAACAACGCAGGCATCCGCTTTCGAATCGAATATCCGAAGTCGCCAGACCGGCCGCTTCGGAAACACGAAGTCCGCACCCATAAAGCGTCTCGAGCAGCGCCCGATCACGCAACCCAACGGGCTTATCGAGATCCGGAGCCGCCAGAAGGCGCTCCACATCGGCGGGTGGCAGTGAGTCAGGCAGCCAGCGCCAAAGCCGCGGGGATTCCATGGTTTCGGCCACATTGGCGGCAACGAATCCTTCCTGTTGCAGATACCGCAAGAAAGCCCGAATAGCCGCCAGGCGTCGGGATAGGCTCGGCGCCGCGAGGCCGGCATCACGCTCCCACAATAAGTAATCGACGATGGCACGGCGCGAAACAGCGTTCATCGTGCGGATTCCCCGCCCTTGGAGCCACGCAACAAACCGGCGCAGATCGTTCTCATAGGCACGGCGAGTATTTTCGGTAAGGCCACGCTCCAAAGTCAGGTAATCGAGAAACTGGTCCACTAGGACCTGCATGGCTTTATAGATTCGGCAAGGATCCGGTGAGTTGAACGAACGCATCAACGTATTTTGCCGCCGTCCGCTTCGCCACGTCGTCCGGGAGCGGCGGCGCAGGCGGCTGCTTGTTCCAACCCAGCGATTCGAGGTAATCCCGGACATATTGCTTGTCAAACGACGGCGGCGATTTGCCAGGAGCATACGAATCAGCCGGCCAGTAGCGCGAGCTGTCCGGGGTCAATACTTCATCAATGAGCAGAAGACTGCCCTCAGCCAGCCCGAATTCAAATTTGGTGTCCGCGAGGATGAGTCCGCACCGTTCCGCATGCTCCGATGCGCGCTGGTATAGAGCAAGCGAGACGGCGCGGAGCTCCTCGGCTCTCTCCCAGCCCACACGGGCAGCCGCCTCCTCGAAGGTAATGTTCTGGTCATGACCGGACTCCGCCTTGGTCGCCGGCGTGAAAATCGGCTCATCGAGCCGGTCCGCCATGCGGTAGCCGGGCCGCAGGGGAATTCCGCAGATCGACCCGGTCCGTTGGTATTCCACCCAACCGGAACCGATCAAATACCCCCGGGCGACGCACTCGATGGGCAACACCTCCGCTTTGCGAACCAGCATGGACCGACCTTTCAGTCGATCGGCGTAGGGCTGCAGCATGGCAGGGTAATCCCGAACGTCGTCCGTGATGAAGTGATTGGGCACCACGTCGCGCAGCCTGCGAAACCACCACGCCGATAGCTGATTCAGGACGAATCCCTTGCCCGGAATGCCGGTGGGCAGGATGCAGTCAAACGCGGAAATCCGATCCGTCGCAACGATCAGATAGTAATCACCAACATCAAACAACTCTCGAACTTTTCCGCTCCGCACGCGCGGGATGCCGGGCAGGTCGATGCGCGTGACAGCCGCGGGGAGGATCATGTGTCAAGCGACTCCATGCCGCCTCGATCAACCCATTGCGCCAGGAGGGCAGCCCCAAACAAAGTCGCACCTGCGGGCCCGTGAGGGGTCGCCCGCTCCTCCCACGCAGAGGTCAGATCGATGTGCGCCCAGGGAATTGACGGATTGACAAAATGCTCAAGAAAAATACCGCCCACGATCGTCCCGGCGCTGCCATCCCCCACATTTTTGAGGTCGGCAAACGGGGTTTTCAGCAGGGACCGATAGTCGCGGTCGAGCGGCAGCGGCCATAGGCGATCACCGCTTTCCTCACCGGCCTGACAGAGGGATTCCGACAGCGGACGATGATTGGAAAGCACCGCTGAATACGGGCGCCCGAGCGCCACGTTCGCCGCACCGGTCAGCGTGGCGAGATCGATGATGGCGGCAGGTTTGAGCGAACAGGCCACATCGAGAGTATCTGCCAAGACCAGTCGGCCCTCGGCATCCGTGTTGACGATCTCGATGGTCTTTCCGTTCCGCGCGCGAACCACATCGCCAGGCCGGGTTGCAGCGCCGCCGGGCATATTCTCCGCGGCGGCTAGCATTCCGATGACAGTCCGATCCGGTTTCAGGACAGAAGCCACGAGGGCCATGAACGCGAGAACCGCCATCCCGCCCGATTTGTCGAACTTCATCCATTCCATATTTTTGCCCGGCTTGAGCGAGATTCCACCTGTATCGAAGGTAATCGTCTTCCCGACGAAGATGACGGGCCGAAGGGCCTTTGAACGACCCCGGTAGGTGAGCTGAATCAAACAGGGCGGCTGCCGGCTGCCGGCGGCCACGGCGAGGAACGCATGACAGCGTTCCCGTTCAAGGCGGTTGCGGTCCCACACTTCGCAGCGCAGCCCCCTCTGCCGCGCCATGTTGGCGGCCCACGCTGCGATTTCCATCGGCGGTGCCTCGTTGCCAGGGCGATTGGCAATATCGCGCACCCGGTTGATGACACGACCGACCTCGGCACCTCGCGCAGCGGCATCGGAAAGCAAATCAGCCTGGTTGGCCGGAACCACCAACCGCACTTCTTCCAGCGCGGGAGCCGGCACTGGGGCCGGACCCTGCACCTGGTAACCGCCGCATACGAGGCCGGTAACCAGCGCTCGGACAGTTGCCGGCTGGCTCTTCGGCGCGCCTGCGGAGTCCAGTCGAACATCCAGCTTGGTGACCCCAAGGCGCCGCGCAGCCATGGCAAGTTGTCCTCCCACGTTTCGCGCGTTGGAAGGGCGCCATTCTGCATCCGTGCCGGCTCCAACGAGCCAGATGGGCCGTTCTCGCTCGGTAAAATACGTGCAGGATTCCGCCTCCGCTTTGAAACCAACTCGGTCAGCCCACCTCTGAAGGGATGAATCAGCGACGGCTTTGGAGCCTGCACTGAGTATGTAGGCCATCGCGCGATCGGAATCGGCCGCGCGGGCTGGTTTTACGACCGAGAGTCGCATGGTTCAGCGGCAATCCTCGGGCAGTCGAGCGCGAGCGTCGGGAGGCGGTTCAATGTCATTCGCCTGGAATCCCGTGGCGGCAATTACAAATTCAATGTTTTTAATCGCCAATTTGAGCGCGTCGTAGGTGACGTCCACCGTCCGCTTCTCGTAATCCGGGCGAGTGCTCTTGATCCCCTCGATCTTCTTGAGCGCCTCCTGAATCAACGCGTAGCACGCGGGCGACCGCATCTGCGGGACGCGTATCGTGATGGTTCGTTGATCCTGGCGAAAACAACCGATCGCGAAGAGAATGGCCGCGAGGCCGATGGCCGGTGCGAAGAGACACGTTTTGCGTAACGTTGCGATGTTCATGACGATATCGAAGTCGCGCGAGACACGATAAATTTTGAAATTTTTTTGTCAACGATCGCGAAGCGGCAGTGTCTATCGAAAATGGGTTGACGAAAAAGTTGTGTAAGTAAGCAACAGATTAGGCGATATCTCTCACGAGGGCGCTGCACGTTTCCTCCACAGGGCACAGTCCCGACCTCCTTGGCGTGCACGCCCTCATTTATTTTTCCCCTGCTTCCGGGAGATATTTGAGGGCTAAAGTGGCCCGCTCGCTTACTTGTGGAGCCGTGATCGCATAATTTGTCTGATTGGCCATCCAGATCTGCCGGGCCTCCTCCAACCGGCCTTGTTTCATACGCACTACGGCCAGATTATGCTGCGCCTGGCCCACAATGATGGGCGGCCCCTTTTGCTCCCCGTACCAATACGCCGCTTCGTCGAGCCGACCCAGTTTGTAAAGGATGTTCCCCATCTCAAACCAGACCGTCGGCTGCGGTTGATCGCTGTCCAGAACCTGGCGCATCACCGGCTCGGCCTCCGCAAAGCGACCCTCCGAATACAGGCGCCGCGCCAGACCGATGTTGGTTTCAACAGCCTGAAGGGTGAGCGTCCGTTCCCGCAGCCGATAATACATCACAACCCCGACATTGATCAGAACCGCCAACAGGATGATGGTCGCGACCACAAAGCGGCGATTTCGATTCATCCAGTTCAACGCTGGGGAAATAAGCCGCGTATGCAGGTGGATCTCCGCTCGCACAGACAACAAAACCAGCAAAAGCGCTTGTTCCGCGGGGGTTTCGCCGGGCGGCAGGTGCGACAGCAGCGAGCCGCGCAAGGTCGAACGCTGCGAACTCGCGCGACGCTCGCTCAGTGCGTCGAGAAACATCACCTGGATTTCGGGCAGGATCGAGGATTCAGATTCCGCGGACCAGTCCGACCAGGAAAGAAGCCCCGCCGGGCTTAACAGAAAGTCCCTGTTGACGAGCAGGTCCAGCAGGGCCTGTTCCTCCTCTCGCGTCAACTGGCGGCAGACCAAGGGAACCAGTGAAGTGATCGACTTTCTCAATACCGGCCGCCCATCCTCGAACTGCTCGATAAAGCAGCGAAGCTCGGGATTCCAAAAATCGGAACGCAACCGGCTCAACAATCGGTCTCGGTATGCCAACAAGTCGCCGAGGTCGAGCGACCGCACCGCCACCGCGCCCGCCAACTGCTCCAGCGCGTCAACCTCGCGAACAAGGAGGGCGGGTAGATCCGGCGATCGCAACTGGGTATCGTAGATACTGGGAACCAAAGAATCCCCGGCACGCAGCCAGCGAGGCGACCCTTGCCGATCGGGATCCATCGCGCGGATCAACGCCTCAACATATCGAACGGCGCGCGGCGCAATCTCGTCATACCACGCGCGATCCGGCTCGCGCTGCCAGACCAGCCACACGATGTGCGCGAATCCGGGGCGGTCAAAGGTTTCCGTCGACGGGTGTCCAAGTTCGTCGTAGAAAGCGGGGAGGTCTCCATCGGGCGTCTGCCCGCTGAAGACCGTGCGAATCAGCTCCATCGCAATCGAGGGCCTCACCTCGAGCCAGGCCCGCGCCGCGATGAGAACGTCCGCAGTTCTCATTTGGCGGTCGGAGGATCGAGCGGGAATGCACATCAATCGGCGAGGGTCCACTCCTGTGCGCAGGTCGCGGATCATCCGGGCCACCACGCCCTCCATTCGGCGGAAGTCGCTCTCGTTGGTTGCCGACTGGCTCCGCGCAAACTCCAGATATGGCGACAAGGCGCCCGCGAGAAATGCCGCCGGGCTTTCGGATCGGTACTTGTTCCACGTCGCCGTGCCGTCGTCCGATACGTCCCGGCTGACGACGGCGGCGAATCGCAGCCTGCCTTTTTCTTCCTGAAGGAAAAGCCGCACCGTTACCTGTTCGGTCTCCAGCACCTGAACGGCGGGCCCGCCGGGTACGGGTGGTTTCTCCCCCTCCAAGGTAGGCTTGTGGTCGAGATCGGACTCGCCCCATAACACGTCCGGCTCCGGGCACACGGCGCAGAACGCCGGCGGCCCGGCCACGTCCTTCCCATATTCGATGACTCCGTGCGGCGTCGCCCAAACCATGCGGCTCGGCCGCCATGCGAAGCCCCAGGTATCCTCTTCGCCGGCGGGCCAGATCGATCCTTCCCGCTCGTCGAGACGCCATGAGAGCTTCACACGCGGCCCATCCGCACCCAACCAGGGAGGGACAAGCCAACCGCCGGGCTGCCAGGGCAAACGCGGGTAAAGGTGCTGCACCATGTGCTCCTGTCAAAAATGTCTTCGCCGGATATGAGTTTGGGCATAGTATCGGTTCCATGCGCGGTTGCAATCTAGCTCGCCGGATTTTGGCAGTTATTCTGCTGGCTGGCGCCGTCGCCGGTGACGCCCGGTCAGAAACCGTCTGGGCGCGCGTTCGGTCGGACCGCGTTAACCTTCGCGCGCGGCCCGACCTGCAAGCCGAGGTGGTCGCGCAGGCGCACACCGGCGACCGTCTCGCAGTGCGATCTGAAATTGAAGGATGGGTCGAGATCATAGCTCCTGAATCCGTTGATGTCTGGGCCTACCGCGAATTCATCCGCGACGGCGTGGTGACTGTGAATAAACTGAACCTTCGGGCGGGTCCGGGAATCAACTACAGCATCGTCGGCAGCCTCCCCGCCGGCAGCCCGGTCACCATACGGGGCCAATTTGGCGAGTGGCTGAAAGTTGCGCCCACAAACGCCACACTCTGGGTCAGCCGCGAGTTCGTTGAACTTACTTCGCTCACCCCTGACGCCGAGATGGCGCCCGAAGCCGGCGGCCTGCCGGAGCGCGCGTCATCGCCTGAGGCCCCATCGCCACCCTCGGGCCCCGCCGAACCCGGCGAGCAGGAGTCCGCTCCCCGCATCCATTCTTCCGTGCCTCCCGCCGAGGAATCCGGTGGTGCGGTCATTCTCCCGTCGGCACCCAGTGATCTTCGGCTCGTCCCCTTGGAAGGGCAGGGCCGGTTCGTGAAATATGAGGGAGAGCTGAAGCCGGCGCCATTTTTGATCAATCGGCCTAGCGATTTTCGGCTGGTCCGGCGCCAAGGGGTCCAGTGGGTCACCGTCTGTTTCGTCCGAGGCAATACGGCCCAGCTCAAATCGTTACTCAACGAATCCCTTGTGATCCACGGCCGTGAATACTGGGTTCAAGGCGTCCGTCCGCCCGTGGTCATCGTCGAACGCATTGAGAGGCGAGTGCGATGAACGAATCTAACAATACTGCTGAAACTCCGCCGCTCTTGTCCACCCCATGGATTCAGGCTGCCGCGGCATTGGCCCTGTTTTTTGGCGCCCTTTTGCTGATGGGTGGAACAAAGGCTCCCGCCGTTCCGACCGACGAGGGGCTTCTCTTCCACGCCCTAGCTCGCCATTTTTCCGACCACGGCTTCATCGGCACGCCGGCCGAACGGCTGCCCGCCGGGGAAAACGCTCTCTGGATTGCGATCCTCGCCGCTCTGAGCGCGGCGGGCGTGCCTTGGGACCGCCTCGCCACCCTCGCAGCGGCCCTCTGCGCGGCCGTGGGAATCGCCGCGATCCCCGCCTTCGGCCGCCGCTGCTGGCCCCACCAACATCTCGCCTACTGGCTGCTGCCGGCGGCCGCTTTTATTGCCGGTTTTCTGTTCGACACAATTCGCGGAGCCCCGGATGCCGCGGCCGCCGCATTTCTTGTAGCCGGCTTTGCGAATGCGGCGGCATCAGCCGCACGAGGTGTGAAGATCCTGCCCCTGTCCGCCGCATGGTGGATCGGGCTTGCCTCTCTCTTCCATGTGGAATACGCAGCCTGGTGGGTGGCCCTGGGACTCGTCTGGCTGGTTTCACCGGCAACCTCCGACGAATCCGAAACGTTTCCGGCCTTCATTCGTCTCATCAATGGAGCCATCCTGATCACCATCCTACTGGTCCCTGTCTTTTGGTGGAATTCACTGGTCGTTGGCGTGCCGCTTCCCCGGGCGCCGGACGCTTCTATGTCTCTGACCGCCATCGCGTCGGAAGACATCCTCGAACCGGCCGCGGAGCTCGGCTTCCTCGGAGGCGCCAAATGGATGCTGGGCTCCGTTTACGCCGCATTCGGTTTGCCGGGAATGCTCTTCGGCGCGGTCGGGCTTATCCTGGCCGCCGCAATGCCCACGCAGCTGCGTTCCGCGCCTCTCGCCCGTTTCGTGTGGGCGCTGCTCGTGCTCGTCTTCGCGGCCCCTCTGCTCCAAATGGTCTCGGGTGGCGCTATCCTCGCCGCCCTGGCCGCCGGCGCGCGCCTGATCTGGCTGGTGGGCATAGGCGTGTTCATCATTTGCTTTGCCTCGTGGCTCCGCGACCGCGCAGATCCGGCGGCCGGCCTACAGCCCCGCACCGTCTATCTCATGTTCCTCGTGCTGCTGGGACTGATGGCGTGGCTTTCCGGCATGATCGGTTCGGTCGCCACGCCCATGCGCAAAGCCCGATCCGAGGCGCGCATCCTCGCCGAAAAACGCGACGCGCTGAAATCCGGCCTACCCCCGCCGGCGGAGATCGGCGGCGCCATCGCAACGGACTCGCCGGGCTTCCTCCTCGCGGAAGGATATCCGAACGCAATCGATCTCACCGGTCGGCTCCATCCCGTCATCCTGAATTGGGCGCCCGGCGGCGTGGTCCGCGATGCCGACGGCCTTCGCGTCTATCTGCAGCAGCGCAACACCCGCTTCGGCGCGCTGCTGTCCGACGCCGCGGTTCAACGTTTCGCGCCCGTGTTTGACTGCCCCGCCGGAGTTTCGAACGGTCCGGTTGTCTGCCGGTTCACTCCTGGCGAAGCTTTCTGAAAAACGATTGGAGCAGCTCGAGGCACGGCTCCTCGAGAAATCCCGCGCGATAATCCACCCTGTGGTTGAGCGCCTCGCTTTGAAAAATTTGAAACCGCGAAATCGCCCCCCCGCGCAACGGATCTGTCGCACCCCAGACCACCATCGGAATTCGCGCCAGCACAATCGCGCCCGCGCACATCGGGCACGGCTCCTTCGTCACATAGAGGACACAATCGGTCAGGCGCCAATCCCCCAGCGCGCTCGCCGCCTGCGTAATCGCGATCATCTCCGCGTGCGCCGTCGGATCCTTGAGCATCTCCACCTGGTTGTGCGCCTGACCCAGCAGGCGATTTCCTAGATAGATCGCCGCTCCCACGGGCACCTCGTTCAGGGCCGCCGCGCGCTCCGCCTGGCGGATCGCGGTCCGCATGTGCTCCTCGCATGGCGCCCAGTTCGCGTCGTGCGGCAGTGGGGTCGGTTCCGGTCCGTTCATGCCGCGATTCCTATCCGGCGTCCATCCCTCATTTCCAGCGGAATCCACGGCCTCCTCGCGGATCATCGGCAGAAATTTCCATGGAATGGAAAAACATCGCGGAACCTTTTCCATGCCATGGAAATTACAGAGCATGGAAAATTCGGGCCACGTGGCAGGACCCCGGAATCGTCAACCCTTTCGCGCGGGCAGGCGAGCGACGCGCCCATTTCTCCGGATTGCTGAACGCCGCGCGGACGCGATATAGTCGCTCGTCTATGAAACATTCGAAATTCTACGTCACCACGCCGATTTACTACGTCAACGACAAACCGCACATCGGCCACGCGTATACAACGATCCTCGCCGATGTCCTCGCGCGGTATCATCGCCTTCAGGGCATCCCGACGTGGTTTCTGACCGGCACCGACGAACACGGCCAAAAGGTCCAGCGCGCCGCGGAGAAGGCGGGCATGACACCCCAACAGCAGGCCGACTCGACCGTCGTCCATTTCCAAGCGCTCTGGAAGCGGCTTCACATTACGCATGATGACTTCATCCGGACCACGGAGGAGCGCCACAAACGCGTCGTGCAGGCCTGCCTGCAGGACTTGTATGACAAGGGCGAGATCTATAAAGCCGAATACGACGGCCTCTATGACGTGACCAGCGAGACCTTCGTCACGGAGAAAGACTTGCCGCCCGGCAAATCGCCCGAGGAACTGCCTAACATCGTCAGGATCAAAGAATCCAACTATTTCTTCCGAATGAGCAAATACCAGCAGTGGCTCATCGACTATATTCATGCCCACCCCGAATTCATCCAACCCGATTTCCGCCGGAACGAAACGCTCGGTTTCCTGCGCAAGCCGCTGCAGGACCTCTGCATTTCGCGGCCCAAGAGCCGCCTCTCATGGGGCATTGAGCTACCGTTCGACCGCGACTACGTCTGCTACGTCTGGTTCGACGCGCTGGTCAACTACATCAGCGCGATTGGCTACAAGAGCGACCCCGCAAAATTCGAGCAGTGGTGGCCGGCCGAATACCACCTCATTGGCAAGGACATTCTGACGACCCACACGGTCTACTGGCCGACCATGCTCAAAGCCCTCGACGTGCCGCTGCCGAAAACCGTTTTCGCGCACGGGTGGTGGCTTTCCGGTGACACGAAGATGAGCAAGTCGCTCGGGAATGTCGTGAACCCGATGGACATGATCGACCGCTACGGAGTGGACGCCTTCCGTTATTTTCTCATGGCGGAGATGGTCCTCGGGCAGGACGCCAGTTTCACCGAAGACGCCTTCCAGCGCCGGTACAACGCGGACCTCGCGAACGACCTCGGCAATCTACTCAGCCGACTAACGAATATGATCCGCCGATACTGCGGAGGGTTTGTGCCCGCACTCCCTGCGGGCGAGCTGGATCCGGAATCCGCCGAGCTGCGCGCCGCGGTGCAGACCGCTGTGGACCGTTGTTTCAGCGCAATCGACTCCATGCGGGTCGATCAGGCGCTCGCCGACGTTCTCTCCGCCGTCAAACGCGTCAACAAGTACCTCGAGGTCCGGCAGCCGTGGTCGCTAGCCAAACTGGACGACAAAGCCCCGCTGAACACCTGTCTGTACGTCGCGTGCGAATCGCTGCGAATTCTCTCCTCGCTGCTGCAGCCGGTCATGCCCGCGAAAATGGAGGAGCTCCGGTCAGCCATCGGTCTGCGCGGGTCGTGCCGGATTGAGGAAATCCGGCAATTCGGAATTTTCCCCGCCGGCCGCGAAGTTCGGGAAATCGGCGCGCTCTTCCCCCGCATCGAAAGGGAACCGCCGACCGCAGCGCCGGCCCGTCCAGAGATGCAGGCCGCGTCCGCATCCGCTTCGACGGCAACTGCCGAAGCCTCGCGTATCGATTATGGCGACTTTGCCAAAATTCAGTTGCGCACGGCGAAAATTCTCCAGGCGGAGCGAGTCGCCGGCGCGGACAAACTTCTCAAACTCTCCATCCAGGTCGGCGAGGAAACGCGGCAGATCGTGGCGGGTATCGCAAAGCATTACGCACCCGAGTCGCTCGTGGGGAAAACCATCGTGGTCGTCGCCAATTTGAAGCCCGCAAAAATACGTGGAATCGAGTCCAACGGGATGCTGCTGGCAGCCTCGGCGGGGGACCAGTTGCGCCTCATAACTGTGGACGGCGAGATGCCATCCGGCGCTGTCGTCAAGTGACGTCTGGAGCGGACGCGCGCGCGGCCTTCAGCGGATTTTGAGCGTCGCGAGGCCGATCATCGCGAAGAGAATCCCAAGGATCCAGAACCTGGTCGTCACCATCGTTTCCACGACCTCGACATCGCGACCCTCGGCAGCGGCTCGTTCTTTCTCGATCTGCTCGAAATGGTGATGAATGGGCGCCACGCGGAACACGCGCCGCCCGGTCAGCTTGAAGCTCGCCACCTGAATGATCACGCTGAGGGCCTCGATCACAAAGACGCCACCGACGATCACCAGAAGAAGCTCCTGTTTGATCGCGACGGCGACCATGCCGATCGCGCCGCCGAGCGCGAGGCTGCCCGTGTCGCCCATGAAGACGCGCGCGGGGTGGCAGTTGAACCACAGAAAGCCCAACCCCGCACCCAGCAGGCAGCCGCAAAAGACCGCCAGCTCGCCGCTCCCCGGGACATACGGCACCAGCAGATAATTCGCGGCTAGGACATTGCCAGCAACATAAGCAAGGGCCAGGTATGCCGCGGCCGCTGCGTTGGTGCAGCCGATCGCCAGGCCGTCGAGCCCGTCGGTCAGATTCACCGCATTCGCGGACCCCACCAGCACCAGCGTGAGGAACAGCGCGGTCGCGGGAACCGCCATTTCCGCAATGACCGGCTCCTTCAGGAACGGCAGCATTAGTTTCGCGACGTGGGTGCGGGACGGCTCCCACAGATAGAGGGCCGCCACCACGGCCAGTGACCAGGCGATCTCGAGCGCGAGTTTGGTGCGGCCGGGCAGGCCCCTGGCGTTTTTCCGGGAGATCTTGAGGTAGTCGTCCCAGAACCCGACCGCGCCCATCGCGAGCATCGTTGCCAGCGCGAACCAGACGTATCCGTTTCGCACATCCGCCCACAGCACCGTCGAGAGGACAACCGCCGCGATGATCAGGACGCCGCCCATGGTCGGCGTGCCGGACTTTCTGCGACGCTGGTGGGCCAGCACGGCGTCGTCCCGAACGTACTGGCCGAATTTGAGCCGCTGCAGCCAGCGAATGATCAGCGGACCGAATATCAGCGAGAGGATAAATGCCGTACCCGCGCCCATCAGCGCGCGGAACGTGATGTAGCGAAAGAGGCGCAGCGGCGTCCACCACTCAGTCAATTCATGAAGGAAGAACAGCATGGGAGATGATGCGGGAATCGCGCCCGCGGCCCGTTTTTACATGGAATGGAACGCGCGGGGAAAGTTTTTACAGAGCATGGACATCAGCGACGCAACTCATCGATCGCGCGTTCCAAGCCGACCCCACGCGACGCCTTGATCAAAACAGCGTCCCCGGGTCGTAGATGTTTTACCAGAAGTTTGCCTGCCTCCTCCGCGTCGGCGGCGGTCAAAGCGTTTTGGAACCCGGCACGGACCGCGCCGGAGCGGATCCACGCGCCTTCCGCGCCGACGAAAATGGCGCCGAACCAGGGTCCCTTGGCGAGGTCCCGGCCCAGCTCCTCGTGATACGTCTTTTCGCGCGCGCCCAGCTCGCGCATCGCCCCCAGAACCAGCCAACGTCGGCCCGCAACGGGCGTCGCGGCAAACGCATCAAGCGCAGCGCGCATGCTCAACGGATTCGCGTTATAGGCATCGTTGATCACGCGAATCCCGCCAAGATCCATAGCCTCCCACCGCATGGACGGCGGCCGGAACGCGCGGAGCCGCTCGGCGATCGCCCCCCAGGACACGCCCAGCAGCCGCGCAACGGCGATCGCCAGACCCGCATTCGACAGTACATGGCGACCCGGCAGCGGCGCCTCCAACGGAACGCTCTCGCCCGTCGCCCACTCGGTCACGACAAATCGCGGCGGCGGCCCCGGTTCAATGCGGTAGTCGGCATCCGCCGTTAACGACACTGTGCAGAGCTTGCCTTTTACATGGGAACGCAGGACGTGAAACCACTTGTCGTCGGCAGGAAGGACGGCGATCCCTTCCGCATCCAGCGCGCGTAGCGCGGCGGCCTCTTCGTGGGCGATACTCTCCTCGCCGTCGAAAAATTCGATGTGCTCGGGCCCCACGCAGGTCACTACCGAAATGTGCGGTCGGACCATCGACGCGAGCGGATCAAGCTCCCCTGGGTGGTTCATCCCCACCTCGAACACGCCGTAGCGGTGTTCGGGAGCCATTCGCAGCAAGCTCAGTGGGACGCCCAGATCGTTATTCCAGTTGCCCTTGGTGCGGGCGACCGGACCGAGGGCGCCAAGGAGGTCAGCCGTCAATTCTTTGACGGTGGTTTTCCCGCAGCTCCCTGCAATGCAGACAAAGGTTCCCCGCAGGCGGGCGCGATGCTGTTTCGCTAGCGATGCGAGAGCGCGCCGGGGGTCATCCACGCGGAGAAGCGGAAAACCGTCCAATTCGAACGGCGGCTCAAACGCCGCGCGCACCATCGCGCATGCAGCGCCAGCATCCCGCGCAGCGCTCAAAAAAAAATGACCATCCGAGCGACTGCCGGGGAGCGCGACGAAGCAATCCCCGGGCCGAACCGCCCGGGAATCGATCGCAAACCCCGTAACTCGATCGGGCTTCGGACCGCGCCAATCTCCTCCGGACCAGTCGGCCAAGTCATCCGGCGAGAAAGATGGGGCGGGCAGCGTCCCCGTATCCGATGCCTCTTCCGCAATCGCCATGGGTTTCAGCGACCGATCGGGTTAGCGCAGCAGGAGGCGAACGACCTCACGGTCGTCGAAGGGAACGACGGTGGTCGCAAATTCCTGAACGGTCTCATGCCCCTTGCCAGCGATGAGAACAATGTCGCCCGGTCGAGCAATTTCGAGCGCGCGGGCGATTGCCTCGGCACGGTCCACGACGACCTCGTGGCGGTCCCGATTAGGCATGCCCTCTTCGATCTCGGCGATAATTGATTCGGGCCGCTCGCGGCGCGGGTTGTCGCTGGTGAGGATGGTCCAGTCGGCGCGCTGATAGGCGACGGCGCCCATGAGCGGGCGCTTGCTGCGATCCCGGTCGCCGCCGCATCCGAAAACCACAATCAGTCGGCGAGGCCCCAGTTCGCGAAGCGTCTCGAGAACCTTCGCAAGGGCGTCGTCCGTATGCGCGTAATCGACGAAGACATCGAAGCCGCGCCCCGTCTCGATTCGTTCCAGCCGGCCGGGAACGTTTGACAGACCCGCGAGGATCGCTGCGCTCCGCGCCGGCGGGATTCCGAGGGCGCCGCATGCGGCGATCGCGGCGAGCGCATTGCTGACATTGAACCGGCCCAGCAGGCGCAGATGCGCATCGCAGTCGCCCCACGGGCTTCGGACAACGAACCGGGTACCGCTCGGGCCCAAGTCGATATCTTCGGCGCGGACATCCGCGGCGGGATGCTCGCCGAAGGTGATCAGCCGGGCGCGCAGCCCGCGGGTTTGCACCAGCTCCATGCCCCACGGGTTGTCTATGTTGACGACCGCGCTCGCCCGCTTGATCTGGAGGCCGAGACCGCGGAACAATTGCATTTTCGCATCGAAATACGCCTCCATCGTGCCGTGGAAATCGAGGTGGTCGCGCGAAAGGTTCGTGAAGACGCCGACGTCGAAATCGATGCCCCAGACCCGCCGCTGAGCCAGTGCATGAGAGGAGACCTCCATCACGGCGCTCCGACATCCCGCGCGCAGCATCTGGTCGAGCATGAACTGTATGTCTGGTGCTTCGGGCGTGGTGCGGGTTGCGGGGATTACACGCGATCCGATCTCATAACGCACTGTTCCGATCAGACCGGGGCTCCGTCCCTCGGCCGCTAGGATGTCGCGAATCATGAAAGAGGTTGTGGTTTTCCCGTTGGTCCCGGTGATGCCGACGAGGGGCAGCCGATGAGACGGGTTGTCGTAGAACGCGCAGGCGATCTCGGCGAGGGCGCGGCGCGCGTCTTCCACCAGAATGTGCGCGATGTTTCGGCGGGGCCAGCGGTCCTCCTCGGAGACAATCGCGACGGCGCCGCGCCGGATTGCGTCATCAATGTAGGCTGCGCCGTCCGCGTTGCGGCCCTTGATCGCGACGAACAGATAATTCTCTTTCACCTGCCGCGAATCGTAGGCGATGCCCTCGATATCGAAATGCAGAGGGCCCCGGACCTGGATCGGCTGCACAATGCGGGTGATGGATTCGAGTCTCATGGTCTCCAAGCACAATTTACCGAGAATCATGGCAAGAGTTCCTCCTCACAACGGCTCGGCCTCCGGTTCAAGTTCGACGATTTGCGCCTCCTCGACGGGTGGAATGTCGAGATAGCGAACGGCCTTTTCGGCAATCGCGCGAAACACCGGCGCGGCGACCTGCCCGCCCTGCGTAAGGTGCTGGGGCTCATCAAACGTGACGAGGATGCTGATTTCCGGTCGCTCCGCGGGCAGGAAGCCGATGAACGAAGCGAGGTTGCGCCCTCGGTCGTACCCGCCCACACCCGGCTTCTCCGCCGTGCCGGTCTTTCCGGCCACGGTGTATCCGTCTAGCCGCGCACGTTTGCCGGTGCCCTCTTCGGTCACGCGGACCAGCATGTCGGTGAGCGTTCGGGCCGTTTCCGGGCGGATGGGCCGGCCGATGACCTCCGGCTCGGTCTTGAGGATCAAATGGCCCCTAGAGGTGGTCACCCGGTCAACTACACGCGGACGCATAAGCTCTCCGCCGTTGGCAATGGCCGAAAGGGCGTTCAGGATCTGCAGACCTGTAACGGCCACTTCATGACCCATGGGAATCCGCGAGATGCTCAGCTTGCTCCATCGGTGGCGCGGGTGAAGGATGCCGCTTTCCTCGCCGGGTAGCTCGATCCCCGTGAGCCGGCCGATGCCAAAGGCCTGTAGATAGCGATAGAGGCGATCCTCGCCTAAGCGAATGGCAATTTTGGCAGCGGCAATGTTGCTCGACTTTTTAAGCGCGTCCGTCGCTGTCAGCCGGCCGTACGGATGGAAGTCACGAAGGGGGCGCCCCGCATGGAACCATATCCCGTTTTCGCAATCGATGATCTCATCGGGACGCAGCAAACCCTCGTTCAGCGCCGCGGCGTAGACGATGATCTTGAAGATGGACCCCGGCTCATACACATAACCGATCGCCCGGTTGAGCCGATCCATCTCCGGGGCGCGGTTGAACTCGTTGAGGTCAAATGCCGGGCGCGATGCCATGGCAAGGATTTCGCCGGTGCGGACCCGCTGGACAATTGCCCAGGCGCCGATCGCGCCGTTGGTCGCCAGCGCATCGTCGAGGGCGCGCTCCACGAAGTACTGCAGGTTCTGGTCGAGGGTCAGGTAAACGTCGCCCCCCGGCTGCGGCAGAATTTCGAGCCGGCGGCGGCTACGCACTTCCCGGCGTCGTCCGTCCACCTCGGTCTCCCGGTAGCCGGGCACACCACGAAGGTAACGGTCATATCGCTGCTCCACGCCGGCGCTGCCGACGCCTTCGGCGTTGGCGAACCCGATCACATGGCACATCAGGGAGGTGTGGGGATAGAGTCGCGTCATCGCCTCGTCGCAGCGAACGCCGGGCATCGCCATAGCTTGAATTTCCCGAATGACGTCATCCGGCACCTGGCGTTTGAGCAGCTCGTATCGGCTTGGCTTTTCGAGCCGCGCGAACACAACGGCCGGATCCATCATCAGTAGTCGGGCTAGCTGCTGCGCGGTGAACAGCGGATATCCGTGATCTCGTATAAATTCGGGGTCAATCGCTACATCGCGAGTGGCGATGTCCGCTGCCAGGACGTTGCCGTTTCGGTCCAGAACGCGCCCCCGCCCCACAAGGATACGCTGGGAGACCTGGCGGGTCCGTTCGATCTTCTCGAGAAGATGGGGATGGTCGCCGAGGTGCAGATGGGAGAGGCGGATGCCGAGCCCGATCCAGACGGCGGACATCGCGAGTACGATCGCGGTGATCCTCCAGCGTTGGCTCGAATCCGACATGGCGACCTCAATTCCGGGCGAGGGCCGAGCCATCCTCGGAGGACGCAGCACGCCGCACCCGCACGATCTGCCGCTCGGTCGGCCAGTTCATTTCGATTCCGTGTTCCTTCAGCAGTTTCATCATGTTTTCGTACGTCGTGAGGCTCGACCACCTGAACTCCTCGTTGACGATGCGTCGGCGAAGCGCCGTTTTTTCCTGCTCCAACGCCCGGATTTGCTGGGAAAGCCGCTCGCACTGGGTATGGATCCAAAGCCAGAGGAAGCCGAGGCCGATGGCAAGGAACACTGCCGTGAGGAGCAGCCGCGGAGCCCTCGCCCCTCTTGCCCGTTTTCGAAAATTGCGCCTTTTTCTCATGTTTCCTGTTTACGCCGCCTTTCCAGCGAGTCGTTCCACCGCCCGCAGGCGGGCTGATCGAGCCCGCGGGTTCGCGCGGATTTCCTCGGGGCCTGGCGTGATGACTCCCCGCGTCACCCACGCGACCTGCGGCGACTTCACCACAATCCGCTCGCCGCCGCCGGGCAGAGATTCTCGCCGCCCGACGTGTTCTCCCAGCGTCTGTTTGACGATCCGATCTTCCAAGCTGTGGAAAGAGATCACCACGAGCCGCCCGCCGGGTTTCAGCAGCCCGAGGGCCGCTTCCAACCCGCGCTCCAGCTCGCCCAGCTCGTCATTCACCGCGATACGCAACGCCTGAAAGGTCCGCGTCGCCGGGTGGATACGCCCCCCTGCCCGACCCACCGCGCGACAGACGAGGTCCGCCAATTCGCCGGTCGTCCGGATCGGCGCCCGCGCTCGCGCCGCGACGATCCAACGGGCAATCCTCCGCGAAGACCGCTCTTCGCCATACCGCCAGAGCAGGTCAGCCAGCGCCGTTTCGGGCAGGGTATTGACCAGGTCCGCGGCGGTTCGCGGAAGATTGGGATCCATGCGCATATCGAGGGGACCATCGCTTCGAAAACTGAATCCCCGCTCCGGCGCGTCCAGTTGCATCGACGAAACGCCAAGATCCAGCAGAACGCCATCCGCCGCCTCGATTCCGGCGCCTCGCGCAAGCTCGATCATGGAAGAAAACACCCCCTGAACCAGAACAGCGTTCGAAAATCGCGCAAGCCGCGCACGCGCTTGCTCGAGCGCCACGGGATCGCGATCAATCCCGAGCAGCCGCCCTGCGCCTCCGACCCGCTCCATGATCGCCTCCGCATGACCGCCTCCCCCTACGGTTCCGTCGATGTAAATCCCGCCGGCCTTTACCGCGAGGTTCTCGATCGCCTCCTTCAGCAGTACCGGTGCATGCACCTCCGGCAGCCTCGAATCCGCGCCGGGATCAGCGCGCCCTCCTTTCCATCACAAAGGGCGTGCCGACAGGGCGCCCCTTCCACAATTCCACCCGCGCAAAAAACGGTCCACGAGGCAGCTCCACCTGCGGCAGGCGGCGAACGCCGTCGACGCCGCGAGTCACCTCGAGGAGCCGCGCGATCTCCTCGCGGTTCACAGAGCCACGGCGGTCCGCGTACCGAACCGGCGAGACTAATCGAAGCTTGCGCACACCCGATGCGGGCGCAGGCCGGGCCAATTCCTCAACTCGTGAGCGCACCACCGATGCCTCCCCCTTGGCAGGCGGCGTCTCGGCGATTCGGGACCGCGCCCCGGCCGCGTCCGGTTCCAGCCAACCGAACAGATCGGCCTGCGCAACGCTGCTGCTCTCAAGCCGCGCCACGGCACTGCCTGGAGAGTGTTCCCAGAAAAGGTCCGCCCATCGGACCGAGGCGGGGCCCTGCGCGGGAGCCGGGTCGGGAACCACCCGCTCTAGAAGCCGGCGTACCGCGCCGCCTCGCCCAAATTCCTGGAGGTATCGGAGGATTCTTGATGTTTTTGCCATAGGTCCGGACTCCATAGTTCGAAGCATTCCAGCGCACCCACCAGAACCACGTCCGACTGCAGGCCGGCGTAGTCCAGCAGCTCGTCCTTCACGCGGATGCGCCCCTGCGCATCCCATGACAGAAGTTCCGAACGCGAACCGAGCAGCCGCATGAAATCGCGACCCTTCCCGTCGCCGACTGACATCGATTTGATCCGCTCGATTCGATTGGCAAGTTCGCGTGCCGGAAACACCGTCAGGCACCGTTGATCCACACCCGGCATGACGAAAAGCTGCTGGGGTTCGCCCACTTGGTCCCGCCACTGGGAAGGGATCGTCAGTCGTTTCTTCGGGTCCAGCAAATGGCGGAATTGCCCGACAAAAACGCCGGTGGAAAGCGGAACGCTGCTCGAGGCCGATATCTGGGATTTGGTGGGCATCGTGCTACTTTCTGCCCCACTTTGTCCCACTTTGACCCACCAAAAGTCAACAGGATTCGGATGATTTTTGTGCGAATTTTCTAACGTCCTCGTCGCGAAGCGATTGCGATATCAACTTTCTCGAGGGCTGCAGCTCGGACCTCCGCGGCGAAGCTCAACTTAGGAAGCCCGAACGCCGATGCAACCGACGGCAACTGGCTTGGAGAGGGCGCGTGCCTTATTTTTGGAATCCGAAAGGCCAGAACGACCGTGAGGCCCGGTATCAGCAACCCAGCATCGCGAGGAAGCCGGAGAGCTTCGACTCGGTTTCGGCCCATTCTCTCTCGGGGTCAGAGCCCTCAACGATTCCCGCTCCTGCGAACAAACAAAGCATCGAACTCGACACCAGCCCGCATCGGATCGCAACCGCAAATTCGGCAGCGTCGCGCGAGATCCAACCGATAGGCCCGCCGTACCACCCGCGGTCGAAGGCTTCGAGCTGGGCGATTCGATCTAGGGCCGCGACGCGGGGTTGGCCGCCGAGCGCGGGAGTGGGATGAAGAGCGTGAAGCAATTGGCCGTCGTCGACACCGTCCGCCAACCGCCCTTCAATCGGCGTCAGTAGATGGAGAACCCGGGCAAGCTTCAAGATTTCTGGCTCTTCGGCGGCGCGCAGGTCCGTGGTCAAAGACTTCAAAGATTCGAGGATGCCGTCCACTACAAGCCGGTGTTCCCGCCGTTCTTTGGGATCGCCGAGTAGCGCGCGAGCGGCTGCCGCGTCTTCGGCGGGCGACGTGCCACGCGGGCGGGTTCCCGCCAGCGCCTCGCTCAAAATCTGACGTCCGCTTCGCGAAAACAATCGCTCGGGCGAAGCGCCGATGAACGCGAACCCCGCCCCATGCACTCCGGCATAAAGGAAGCACTTCCCGCTTTCGTCTCGTATGCGCCGGATCAAAAAAAACGGGTCGGCCGGCCGGTCGAGCGTAAAGCACGCGCGACGAGCGAGCACGATCTTCTGCAGGGCGCCGGCTCGAATTTCCTTCAGCGCTCGGCCGACCATTTCGATCCAGCCGGCTCGGTCCGGTGAGTCATGGCGCGTCGCCACACTGGGTCGCGAAGACGCTACACCCGCGCTCGGGAGCGGGGCCAGCGACCGCAAGATGCTTACGGCTTCGTCCGTACCGTGACCTGACCCGATCACATTGCAGACCAGTTCGGGCGCCCCATCACCGCGGCGAACCAGCTCCACCTGGGGCACGATAAATCGATAGGCTTGAAAGGGTCGCCACGCCGGATCGCTCGGATGCCAAGGGCCAAACCGGAAGCCCCCGTAAAAACGCATATCCGGGTCGGCGTCAGCGAGCGCGGCGCGCGCTGATTCGACGCACGGTCCAAAAGCGCCGGGCACGGTGCCCTTGATTTCCAAGGCTTCCCCGATCGCGGCCACCTCAAGATCGCCATCTCGATCTAGCCAATATCCTCGAATCCGATGTTGCTGAGCGGACAACCAGTCGAGCAGGTCGACCGGCTCGCCCACCGTCTCGCGAAGTCGGCACGGGCCTCGCGCGGAGGCAGCTCGAGCGAGGAGCCGATCACGCGCGTCCATCCAGGCCTGCGCGGCCGTGCTCATGGGGAGGCGTCGCCGTGGTAGATCGTCGCGATTCCCATCGTAAGGGGAACTGCGTGAACATTCGAAAATCCCGCCCGGCGCATGAGTTCGCAGAATGCCTCTCCGCTGGGGAACGATTCGATGGTCACGTTCAGGTATCGATACGCGCTGCGGTCTCCAGAGAGCCAGCCGCCCACGGCGGGCAGGAGATGGCGGAGATAAAAGTAATAGAGCGCGCGAAACCAACGGGCCTCGGGCTGCGAAAATTCGAGGACGAAAGCGCGGCCGCCGGGCCGCAGCACGCGGCGCATCTCGCGAAGCGCGGCAACGACGTCGGTGACATTCCGGATGCCGAACGAGATGGTACAAACGTCGAACGAGGCATCCGGCTCCGGTATCGCGAGCGCGTCACCTCGCTTGAGCGTGACGGCGCGGCCCGGCAGTTGGCGCGACACTTTTTCACGTCCAAGCTCAAGCATGTTTTCGGCCAAGTCAATGCCGACTGCCTCGACAATGGACGGCGCCCGCTCCATGAGCAAAAGGATTTGGTCGGCCGTACCGGTTGCGACGTCTAGCAGCCGGAGGCGTTCGCCGGGCGGGAGGAGTTTTGCAATGCGCGCGCGCCAGCGCACATCGATGCCGCCGGACAGAACGCGATTGAGAAGATCATAGCGCGGCGCGATGCGGTCAAACATACGCCACACTTCATGGCGGGATGGCTCTGTCCTCGGCGTGCCGTTCTGCATGTTGCCGAACTGTACGCGCGAGGCCTGGGCTTTTCCAGCGCGGCTGGTGTCGCTCACGGAGGTGTCGCGGGCCGAAAATCCTGAATGTGGAGCGAAATGCGTTGAACGTCGTTGAACCATTCCCGGCGCGGCTGAAACGCAACATCGAGGGGACCTTCCGGAACCTCGCGAGGTCCCATCCCCCAGCCGATCGCGTCATAAAGCCGACCGCCTTCGGCGAGCAGCAGCTTGAGGTGTCCAGACCCGACCACGCGCGGAGGCTGGGCCAGGCTGACACCGCGGACGGCCCAGGTGGGCGCAGGATTTCCGATGCCGAAGGGTCGAAGTCGGTCGAGGGCTTCGAGAAAATCCTCGTCGATCGAGTGGAGGCCTACCCAGCCATCGATGACGATGCTGGGCTGCGGTGGGCGCCGGTCCATCAGGTCAGCGGCCGCCTTGTTGAATGCGTCGGCGAATTTCGGAATACGCGAGGGCTCCAATTGAAGCCCGGCGGCGGCCGCATGTCCGCCGTAGCGGTCCAAAAGCTCCGCGCACCGTTCAAGAGCCTTTACAACATGGAAGCCCTCGATGCCCCGACAAGAGCCTCGGGCTTCTTCTCCGTTTATGGAGATGACGACTGTCGGCCGGCCGAAGCGCTGAAGGAGGCGCGAGGCGACAATCCCAATGACGCCGGGATGCCATCCTTCGCCTGCGACGACGAGGCCAAAGTCGCGCGCCGGGTCAAAGCGCGAGTCGAGATCGGCGATGGCTTCGCGAAGCGTTTGGTCTTCCAGCTCGCGGCGCTTTCGATTCGACTCGTCAAGCGCCCGCGCCCTATGGACGAGATCCGGCCCCTCATCCGCCAATAACAACTCGAGCGCGCACTGAGCATCGCCGAGACGGCCTGCCGCATTGAGTCGAGGGGCGAGCAGGTAACTGACTTCCCAGACGTCCACCTGCCGCTCGATGCCTACGACGTCGATGAGGGCGCGAAGCCCTGGCTGCGCGTTTCGGTTGATCGCCGACAGCCCGTGACGGACAAAGGTTCGGTTCTCGCCGACCAACGGGACGACATCGGCAATGGTGCCCATCGCCACGAGGTCGAGAAACAGGCGGAGGTCCAGCGCTGATGCGGCGGGGTGACCGTCCAGACGGCCCTGTTTGACAAGGGCGTGGCAGAGTTTGAACGCGACACCGACACCGGCAAGCGAATGCAGGGAGGAATCGGCATGCAGCTTCGGGTTCACTACGGCCAATGCCGGAGCCGTCCGCGAACCGGGCTCATGGTGGTCCGTGATGACGACATCGATCCCGAGGCGGGCGGCCTCCTGAACAGCGTCGACAGATCCCGTCCCGCAGTCGACCGTGACGAGGAGAGATGGACGGACTGTTTCGACACATCGGCGGAAGGCGTCCAGCCCCAGGCCATATCCCTCTTCGAGCCGGTGCGGCAGAAAGGGATGGACTCGGCCACCCATCGCGCGAAGCACACGCGTCATCAGGGCCGTACTGGTAATGCCGTCAACGTCGTAATCGCCAAACACTGCGATCGTCTCATTCCTGAGCAGGGCCTGCCAAATCCGGTCGACGGCGGCGCGCATGTTGGGCAGCGCGAAAGGATCTCCCAGGGAACTCAGGCGAGGGCTCAAGAAGCTCTGCGCCTGGTCTGCGCTGAGGATGCCGCGGGCCGCCAACAACCTTGCGATCGGCGGCGGCAGCTTCAGCTCGCGCGCCCACTCGGGCTCCGGAATCGCGGCAGCCGCGTTGTCGCGCCACCGTTTTTCCCGAAAAGCCGGGAGTTGTTTGAGCCGATCAGACGACACCGGTCGGCGCTTTGTCCTTCCGATGCCAGAGCATCGCGACGGGCGTCGCGATGTAGATGGTGGAATAAATGCCCGCGATCATGCCGATGAAGAGCAACATCGACAGCTCGTAGATCGCGCCTCCGCCGAAGAGGAGCAGCGCAACGACAACAAACAGGGTTGTCAACGTCGTGAGAATCGTCCGAGACAGCGTTTGGTTGATGCTGAGATTCGCAAGCTCGGCAAACGGCTTGCCCGGGTTCAGTTTCAGATTCTCGCGAATCCGGTCGAAGATCACGATCGTGTCGTTCACCGAGTAGCCGATGATCGTAAGCACGGCGGCAATCATCGTGAGGTCCAACGTTCCGCCGAGCAGGCAGAACACGCCGACGGCGATGAGAACGTCATGGAAGACGGCAACCACTGCGCCCACGGCAAAGGGAAATTCAAACCGGATCGACACATAGATAATAAGCGCCGCCATCGCAGCGAGCGTGGCGATGATGGCCTTACGCTGAAGTTCTCGCCCGATTTGCGGGCCGATGCTGTCCTCCTTGATCACTCGGAATCCCTGTGCCGCGAAGGCTCCTGTGATGGCCTCGGCGGCCTGCTTGCCCGTGCCGAACGGCGATTTGATTTCCAGATATTCGTGGATAGATTCCGAGCCCTCGACGACAGCGGCCCGCTGGTATTGGATGGTCGCGTCTCGAATTCCGGCCGCTTCCAACGTCGCGCGGATCTGATCTACGGGGGCCTTTTCCGAAAATTGAAGAGTGACCGCGTCGCCCCCGAGAAAATCGACTCCGAAATTGGCCGGTCCCTTTGAAATGAATACCCCCCATGTTGCCACGATCACTGCAACCGAAAGGCCTATGAATAGCTTGGCATGGCGGAGAAAGTCGAACCGTGTTTCGCGGATGAGCTCCAGCATGCGGAGCGACTGAATCGACCCGCGGCTCAGCAGGTCGAAAAGCATGCGCGTGATGACGAGCGCCGTGTACATGCTGACGATGACGCCGGCGGACAGGGTGACGGCGTAGCCGCGCACAGGCCCTGTGCCCTGCCAGAAGAGGATGATGGCGGTGATTAAGGTCGTAATGTTGGCGTCGAAAATGGCGCTCCACGCCTTCTGGTAGCCCGCCTCGATGACGAATTTGAAGCGTTTGCCCAGCTTTTGCTCTTCACGCATGCGCTCAAAGATCAGGACATTCGCATCGACCGCCATACCGATCGTGAGGGCGATGCCGGCGATGCCGGGCAGGGTGAGTGTCGGCAGTTGGACCGCGCTTCCTGCCTCGCCGGTGTTCGCAAACACGCTGAGAAAGCCGCCGGTGATGATGAGCGCGACAGGAAACAAGACGAGGTTCATCAGCAGCGCGCCGTTCGCCACGACGCCCGCGAGTTGGTAATAAACGACCATGAAGAGGACGGTTGCCGCCGCGCCGATCAGCGTGGCGGTTCGCCCGGAGGCTATGGAATCCTGCCCGAGTGTTGGGTCTACCGTGCGCTCCTCAAGCAAACGAACGGGGGCAGGAAGGGCGCCGGCTCGGAGCACGAGGGCGAGGTCCTGCGCCTCGCGCAGGGTGAAGCTGCCCGTGATCTGAGCGTTGCCGCCGTAGATTGGCTCGCGAATCGTGGGCGCGGAATAGAGTGTGCCGTCCAGGACGATTGCGAGCTGTCGCATCTGGTTTCCGGGATTCTTCGCTCCGCCGGGCGCGTAATCCCGAGTGAGGTTTTCGAAACGCTTGGCTCCGCGGCGGTCAAAGCTGAGGGTGACAACCGGGCGCTGAACCATGTCGTAGTCGATTCCCGCATTAGCAATACTGTCCCCCTTCAGCTCCGCGCGCTTGTGCACGTAGGCGGGTCGGAAGAGGTCTTGCTCATTCCTCCGCACGCGCTCGAGCAACAGCTCGTAACCCGGCGGCGCATTGAAGGCGGCGACGCGCCGGCGGACCTCTTCTTCCGTTGTGCCGACGGGATCCCGCGATTTGTCGCGCCGCAACAATTTTTCCTCGCGGCCGCCGGGCGTGGGAACAGTCACAATTCGATATCCCTCTGGAGCAACCCCCTTGTTCAGGAAGTCTTCGACGAGCCGGTCATTTTCCGGGTGGACCAGTCGGAATTCGAGATAGGCGGCGCTCTGGATGTTCTTGATCGCGCGCGCGCGGTCTTCGGTCTTCAGACCGGGAATTTCCACGACGATCCGGTTGCCGGGCTCGGCGTAGATGACGGGTTCGGCGACGCCCATCGCATCGACACGGTTTCGAATGACTTCGATGGCGCGGGCCTGCGCATCGCGCGCGGCGTTCTCGTCGAGCTCGGCGGTTTCGACCTGGAGCACGAAGCGCGTGCCGCCCTGCAGGTCGAGCCCGAGCCGAATTTTTTCGGAAGGAGGATAGACGACTGCGATCGACCATGCCGTAAGCGCGATTAGCAAAAGCCATTTCCAGACCGACTGCTTATCCATATCGGGCTCCTTCGGAACTTACTTGGAGACGGGCGTATGCTCCTGGTCCACGTCGGCGGGCAACTCGCCGCTCGCCAGTACCTGATTGATCGCGCCCTTCACGACCTCGAGCTTCGTCTTCTCGGCAACTCGGATGACGACGCTTTTTTCCTTCACGTTCGAAACGATGCCAATGATTCCGCCCGCGAACAGCACGCGGTCACCTGTCTTGATTTTCGAGAGCATTTCCTGCCGCTCTTTCTCGCGTCGGCGCTGGGGACGTATCAACATCACATAGAACAGCAGAAGCATGATCGCCAGCCACCCAAACATGAACAAGGGCGACTGTTCGGACTCCGCGCCGGGTGGCGGCGCCATGGCAAGCATGCAGAATCTCATCTTCGACTCCTTCTTCTCAGGGTCCGCGGCCAGACCGGCATGCGGCGGTCGCTCGAAATTCCTCACGCAGCGCCGAAAACGTGCCGGTCTCGATCGCTTCGCGAATGTCCTTCATCAGTGAAAAATGGCAATACAGATTGTGAATTGTCAGCAACCGAATGCCCAAAATTTCATCCACATTTAATAGATGCCGGATGTACGAGCGCGTGAAATTCCGGCACGCGTAGCATCGGCAACCCTCCTCGATCGGCTCGAGCGCGAACTTGTGCTCCGCATTGCGGAGCGAGTAACGGCCTCGGCGCGTGACTGCTGTGCCGTTTCGCGCCACGCGCGTCGGCAGGACACAGTCGAACATATCCACCCCACGGGCGACGGCCTCAACCATCTGCCCGAGTCCGCCCACGCCCATCAGATAGCGTGGTCGGTCCTCCGGCAGGGCAACGACGCCCATCTCAACGCCAGGGATGATCAGTTCTTCCGGCTCGCCAACGCTCACGCCGCCGATCGCGTATCCATCGAATCCGATCGACACTAATTCGCGAGCGCACCGCTCCCGCAGATCGGGGTAGACCCCGCCCTGCACGATGCCGAAGACCAGTTGGCCTTCGGCGCGCGGCTGCTTCGCGCACAAAGCCGCCCACGTTAGGGTTCGCTCCACGGCCTTGCAAGCGTAATCCCGCTCGCAGGGATAGGGCGGACACTCGTCGAAGGTCATCGCGATATCGGAACCGAGCGTGCGCTGAATGGCCATCGCCTCGACCGGACCGAGAAAGTGCCGCGCCCCATCATTGTGGGAACGGAACTCGACGCCCTCATCGGTCACCTTTCGCAGCCGAGTGAGGCTGAAGACCTGAAAGCCGCCGCTGTCGGTCAGGATCGCCCGGTTCCACCCCATGAACCGGTGCAGCCCGCCAGCGTTGGCGATTACTTCCATGCCTGGGCGGTCGTTCAGGTGATAGGTGTTGCCGAGGAGAATCTGGCAATCCATTTCCTCGAGCTCGGCCGGGGACATGGCTTTGACGGTTCCCTGCGTCCCGACCGGCATGAACACGGGGGTGTCCACCACGCCGTGCGCGGTGTACAAGCGCCCGCGCCTAGCGGCGGAGTGCGGGTCGCGGGCGACAATTTCAAACTCGCCGATCCGACTCATCCGACCACCGAAGCGGCGGTGATACGGATTCGCGGGTCAGAAATCCAACGTTTTCTGCGCGGAAAGATCCCACGCGGCCGTGGGCTAGAGGCGCCCGCGGACCAGAGTTTCCACAACGGTGGGATCTGCCAGGGTGCTTGTGTCGCCGATCTGGTCGAGCTGGCCCTCTGCGATCTTTCGAAGGATACGGCGCATGATCTTGCCCGAGCGGGTCTTGGGGAGCGCGTCGGCAAAGTGGATCTTGTCCGGCGTTGCGATCGGGCCGATCTGGGTCCGCACGGTCTGAATGAGCGCCTTCCGCAACTCTTCCGACGGCTCGAATCCTTTTTTCAGCGTGACGTAGCAGTAAATCCCCTGCCCCTTCGTTTCGTGGGGGTATCCCACCACGGCCGCCTCCGCGACGGCGGGATGCGATACGAGGGCACTTTCGAGTTCGGCGGTCGATATCCGATGGGCGGAGACATTCAAGACGTCATCAATGCGCCCGAGGAGCCAGTAGTAGCCATCCGCGTCGCGACGGCAGCCATCGCCCGTGAAGTAAAGGCCCGGCACGCGGGAGAAATAAACTTTTTTGATCAGTTCGCTGCGGGGATCGCCATAGACGCCGCGCAACATGCCTGGCCAGGAGTGCCGGATGAAGAGCGCTCCTCCTTCATCGACGCCGGCCTCGGTGCCGTCTTCCTTGAGGATGACCGGCTGTACGCCGAAGAAGGGCCGGCCGGCGGAACCAGGTTTGGTCGGCATTGCTCCGGGCAGCGTGACGATCATGATTCCGCCCGTTTCTGTCTGCCACCACGTGTCCACGATCGGGCATCGTTCCCGCCCGATGACGCGGTGATACCACATCCACGCCTCAGGGTTGATCGGCTCGCCGACGGTGCCTAGGAGGCGCAGAGAGGACAAATCAAATTGGTTCGGCCATTCCTCGCCGAGCCGCATCAGGGCGCGGATTGCCGTGGGCGCGGTGTAAAAAATGGTGACCTTGCGGTCCTGAATGATTTTCCAATACCGATTAGGCTGGGGCCATGTCGGCACGCCCTCGAACATCACGCAGGTCGCCCCGTTGGAGAGCGGGCCGTAGACGAGATACGAATGCCCGGTGATCCAGCCTACGTCTGCGGTGCACCAAAAGATGTCCTCCTCACGGTAGTCAAACACATATTTGAAGGTTACATGGGCATAGGTCAGGTAACCCCCACTGGTGTGCAGGACTCCCTTGGGTTTGCCCGTGCTGCCGCTGGTGTAGAGGATGAAGAGCGGGGTTTCGGCATCAAACGCTTCCGCTGGACAGTCATCGGAAATGTCGGGGGACGCCAACTCTTCATGCCACCAGTAGTCCCGCCCCGGCTGCATGGACACCGGCGTGTTTCCGCGATTATAGACGAGCACCTTTTTAACGCTCGGGCAATCGGCCAACGCCTGGTCGGTTTTGTTCTTTAGATCGATAACCTTGCCTGCGTGGAATCCGACGTCGCTCGTGAGGACCATGTACGACTGGCAGTCCTGAATTCGACTTTTCAGTGAATCGGGGCTGAATGCGGAAAACACGACCGAATGGATGGCGCCGAGCCGCGCGCACGCCAGGACGGCGGCCGGCAGTTCGGGGATCATCGGCATGAAAATGGTGACGGTCGTGCCTTTTTTGACGCCATGCTTTTTCAAGACGTTTGCCATCCGGCAAACCATGCGGTGCAGTTCGCCGTAGGTGATCGTGCGGTGTTCGTCCTCGCGCTCGCCCTGCCAGATCAGCGCGGTGCGGTTCGCTCGGCCGGCGCGGATATGCCGGTCTAGGCAGTTCGCGCAAACATTCAGCCGGCCGTCTGCAAAATATTCCACATAGGGCTCCGCCTTCTCGCCGATGATGTCAAATCGCTGAGAAAACCCGCGGGTGGGCGGCACGGCCCATTCGATGTTTTCCCGGGTCATCCGCAGCCAGAATTCGCCGGGATTCTCCACGGATTCCCGGTAAAGCCGCTCATATTCGGCCAGGGACGAGATGCGGGCGCGGCGCGCAAACTCGGGCGGCGGATGAAACGTGCGCTGTTCTTTCAGATGCGACTCGATTTCGTGCATGGCGCTCCTCCAGCTATATAAGAAACAAATCTAGCGATGGGCCGCCCATTTCGGCAACAGCGGTTCGAGTTCCTCGGCGATCGCTTCAGCAATCGCGATTGAGCCGCGATCGTTCGCGTGAACCATGTCATACATAAATTCCGATGTTTTGGCGATCCGCGCGTCAAGATCCACAAGGGGGAGTTGGTGACGGATAGCGGTTTTGCGTATTGTTTCGTTGAAGGCAGCGTAGCCTGCAAAGACGTGTTCCCACGGTATACCCTGTTTCTCAAAATGTTCTGCGGACCTCCGCTGCAGCGCATCCCTAGGTTCTGCCTCCATCCGATTCTGTTGTGTCATCAACACCACATTGAGTCCCGCTCGTTTTGCGACGCCAATAAATTGCTCCAAAGAGGTTTCAAATTGTCCCGTCATTCGGTCGAGATCGAAATTCTTGGACCTCCCGCGCGCATTGTGGAATTCGTCATCCCGACCACGGGAGACAAAACGAAACACCTGAGCACCAAGCCAGGTGTGCAGATGGGGAAACATTCGCAGAGGCCAGCCCACGATTCGCATCCAGCCACGACGTGTTCCGACTGTCGCAATAAGGCTTCGCGTGGGATTCGCATTCCATTATGTGCCTTCGTAGAGCAGCGTCGCAAAATCATTGATATTGTGGCAGAGGATGACGGCGTCGGGCTGCATGGGCAAAACTTTATTAATCAGCACGTTGAGGGAATGCATCGAATGGTTCCCGCTATGGCCGCCATTGTAGGAATTGATGCGCAATCCCGTCCGCGACTCGAGCAAACGGCCGGCGAGATACGGGAATCGATTGGTTTCATCTACATATAGGCACTCGGTTGTCGATCCACCCAAAAAGACGAGCTCAATATCGGGCGTTTCATGAATGGCCGAGGGCATGATAAAACCATTTTCATCCGTGGCCAACCGATAGAATTTCCGTTCAAGCGAATCGACACCCTGCATATATTCGCGAGTCGGCCGAACCCAACGATTTTGGTTCGGCGCGTGCTCCCGAAGCCGGATGACGCGCTCGACCCTCGGAGGGGGCTCGAGGCTGGGATCCAGTCGAGCAAGCAGGGTGTCAACGATAGATAGTCCGACACCGAGACTTAGAAGAAATAAAACGACTTTGGCCAGCCGGCGCCGCATCAGAGGATCCTAGCGTTAGAGGATGACCTTCCCGTCGCTCCAGAGCCGCTCGAGCTGATAGTATTCCCGCATGTCCGGCGAGAAGATGTGGACCACGAAATCGAGGTAGTCCTCGACGATCCAGCCGCTTTCCGGAGTCCCAGCGCGCCGATAGCAACGGATCCCTGCGCGGTCCAGCTCCTTCTCCACCTCTTCGGCCAGGGCCTTGAGATGGGGCGTGCTGTTTCCGGTGACGATGATGTAATAATCCGTCACAGGGGAGATTCCCGAGACGTCGAGCACTTTGATCTGCTCGCCCTTTTTCGAACGTAGCGCCTCCTGCGCCACGAGCACCTGCGATCGCGTATCGATGGACACGTCTCCTAGCCGCGGTATAGACCGTGTTCGCGAATATACCGTTCGACGGCGTCCGGCACAAGAAATCGGATCGACCGACGGCGGGACACCCGGTTGCGGATGTCGGTCGATGAGATTTCAATGTGGTGCCCCGCGACAATATTCGCTGCGAGCCTCGCGGGCCACGGCTCGGGCAGCCGCAGGGATTGGCTGTTCAATTCGCCGACGGTCAGGCCCGGGCGCCCGACCGTGACGATTTCTGCCAACTGGAGTACCGCACCGATTTCTCGCCACGTGTGGAGCTCAAACAGGGTATCCGCCCCGATAATGAAATACAAATCGGTGTCTGGCAGTCGCTCGCGGAAGCGGCGAAGGGTCTCGACGGTGAAGGAGACGCCGCCGCGGTCGATCTCTTCGGAGGAGACCTCGAAGCGCTCGTCGCTGCCGATCGCCAGGCGCAACATGGCCAGTCGGTCGGCGGCCGGTGCGAGGATCTCCGCGTGCTTGTGAGGAGGATGGGCCGCGGGCAAGAAGATCACCCGGTCGAGGCCCATCTGGTCCATGGCATCCTGAGCAGCGATGAGGTGGCCGAGATGGACGGGATTGAACGAGCCGCCGAAAAGGCCGATCCGCTGATTGCGGGACATCAGGGCTCCCTCCCCCTAGCCGGCGCGATGCGCGCTCGCGTTGCTAAACAGCTCCTCATTGGTCTGCGCGTTGACAATCGTGAATTCCTCCACGTGCATAGCCGGGCTGGACACGAACGTGAGACGGCCATGATAACGCTCCTCGAGCGCGACCAGCAGTTCCTCATCCTCGCTCCGCAGTCGCTCGAGCACCAGCGGGTGGATCGTGATCTTCAGGTTGAGGGGATTTTCGGCGCTGGGTTTGTGCCGGCGCATCACTTCGGCAATCCGTCGCTGAATTTCGACGCTCATGGTCAGGGCGGATTTCACCTTCCCACGGCCCTCGCAGTAGGGACAGTTCATATAGGTCGTCGCGCGGACGCTCTCCTCCTGTCGCTGGCGGGTCATTTCCATTAGCCCGAGCTGTGAAAGCGGAAGGACATTGGTCCGCGCCTTGTCGTTTTTTAGGGCGTCCTTGACCATCCGATAGATCTGGTTCTGATGCTTGCGCGATTTCATGTCGATGAAGTCAATCACGACAAGCCCGCCGATGTTGCGGAGGCGGAGCTGTCGGGCGACCTCCTCGGCGGCCTCCTGGTTGACCTCGAAAATCGCGTCATCCTGGTTTTGGGCGCCCTTGTGACGGCCCGTGTTGACATCGATGGCGACCAACGCCTCGGTCTCGTCGATGATGAGGTAGCCGCCGCTCTTGAGCCAGACCTTCCGGCTAAAGGCGTTTTCGAGCTGCCGTTCCACATCGAAATGCTCAAAGATCGGAGCTTCGCCCTCGTAAAGTTGAACCCGCGTGCGGGCGCGACGTCCGTATTTTGCGAGTACGGCCCGGACACGGTCGTATTCCTCGCGCGAATCGATGACGATGCGATCGACATCTTCCGTGAGAGAGTCGCGGACGGTCCGCTCGATGAGGTCCGGCTCCTGATAAAGCCTGCACGGCGCTGGCTTGTTCTTGATGCCGTCTTCAATATCCCGCCAGATTTCGGACAGTGCGCGAACATCGCGGACGAAGGAGACGGCCCGCGCGCCCTCGCCCGCGGTGCGGACGATGAGGCCATTGCCACCGGGCGCAGGGAGCCGCGCGAGAATCCGCTTCAGCCGCTCCCGTTCCTTCTCGTCCTCAATCTTCCGGGAAACCCCCTTCAGAGAGGTGCCCGGCATCATCACGAGATAACGGCCCGGAATGCTGAGATTTGCCGTCACGCGGGGGCCCTTTGTGCCGATGGCGCCCTTGGTGACCTGCACAACGATTTCCGAACCGATGGGGAACAGTTTCGCCATCTCGCCTGGCGCATACTTCTTCCGTTTGGCGGGCCGCTTGCTGTCCACGCCCTCCTCTGCCTCAAGTCGCGAGGCGTCGTCCGGAAACATGTCCCAGTAGTGGATGAAGGCGTTTTTCTTGAGTCCGATATCCACAAAGGCGGCCTGGAGACCGTCCTCGAGGTTCTGAATGCGCCCCTTGAAGATGCTGCCCACGATGCGATCCTGGCCCGTGCGCTCGATGAAAAAATCTTCGAGCTTGCCCTCAATGAGGACCGCGACCCGAGTCTCCAGGCTCTCCGCATTGATGATGATCTCCTTTTTGATCTTCCGCCGGAACAGGCGTTTGAGGAATCCCCATAAGAACATGTACACGTCTCCTTTCAGCGCCGGACGCGGCGCACATAGATGCTTTGCGCGAGGCCGAGGCCGGCCGTCGCGGTAATCATGAACGATCCCCCGTAGCTCACGAGCGGTAGCGGCAGGCCCGTAATGGGCATGAGGCCAACAGTCATCGCCAGGTTGACAAAGATGTGGCAGAACAACAGTGTGGCGACTCCCGTCGCAATCAGCCGCCCCAGCTTGTCGCGGGAGGCGATGCCCGCGCGGACAACCCCACCGAGGAGGATCGCATACAGGGTCAGCAGCGTCACGCTGCCGACAAACCCGGTTTCCTCCGCAATCACGGAGAAAATGAAATCGGTCGGAGCGACAGTGCGGGGCAGGAAGCCCAGCACGTTTTGCGTCCCCATCAAATATCCCTTGCCGAACAATCCACCAGAGCCGACGGCGATGCTCGACTGGATGCTGTTCCAGCCGGAGCCGAGAGGGTCTCGGCTCGGGTCGAGAAAAACAAGGATTCGCTCCCGCTGGTAATCGGACAACAAAAACCAGCCGGGCACCGCGGTGACCGCGCCAAGAAAGACAAGCACGATGGCATAACGGATCGGCATTCCGCCGACAAACAGCATGGCCAGAAACATCGGGGCGAACGTCAGGGCGGTCCCCAGATCCGGCTGACGCATAACCAGCGCCATCGGCACGGCGACGATTAATGCAGCCAGCGCAATCACCTGAGGCCTAGCGAAATTCCGGCCAGGCTCGGCCAAATACCGCGCAAGGAGGAGAATCGAGGCTATTTTGGCGAATTCGGAAGGCTGCAAATAGATGCCGAAGACGTTGAGCCAGCGCGTCGCGCCGTACATGGTGCGCCCGAAGCCGAGGACGAGCGCCAGCAGGAGCAGCGATGCGCCATACAAAACCGGCGCCACCGCAGCGACGCGCCGATAGTCGGCAGCGGCCAGCGCGAGCATCACGCCCATACCAAGCACCACCCAGACCAGTTGACGCAGCGTCATGGCAGTGACCTGCATGTCGTCCTGGCGGTACGAGGCACTGTAGATGAACAAAATGCCGATGACCGCCAAGGCCGCTGCAGCGGCGAGCGCCAGCCACTCCATGCGTTTCCAGGCGAGAATGAGCGGATACAAGTTCACGTCAGCCTTGACCCTCCGAGTCATTTGCCGCCAGCAATCCCTCAAGAAGGAGCCTCATCCGCGGAGCCGCCGTTTCCCCGCCAGAAATCCCCTCGTCGACAACGATCGATATCGCGTACCGCGGCGCATCGAACGGCGCATACGCCACCATCCACGCATGACGCCGTCGATCTTCCTTGCGGCCGAATTCCGCTGTCCCAGTCTTCCCAGCGACCGTCACGCCCGAGATCGCGACGCGCCGTGCGGTGCCGCGTTCGCCATGCACCACATCCCGCATGCCCAGCCTCACCGCTTCGAGCACGGCAGCGTGCCAGTTCATCTCGCGGACCAGCACGGGCGAGTTCATCGCGAAAGAATCGGCGCCGAAGTCGCGAATGCCTCGGACGAGCCTCGGGCGATAGAGCCGGCCGCCGTTTGCGATAAGCATGGTGACTTGCGCCATCTGCAGCGGCGTGACCACGATGGCGCCCTGGCCAATCGCCACGTTGCAAGTATCCCCATCGCGCCAGGCGTCCCTCTGCGTGCGCCGTTTCCATTCGTCGTTGGGAACCAGTCCCGCCACTTCGAAATCGAGTTCGACTCCGGTCCGCGATCCAAGGCCCATCCGGGACGCCATCTCGTGAATGCGCGCGATTCCTGCCGCCAAACCCATCTCGAAGAAATAGACATTGCACGACTGCTCGATCGCCTGTCGGAGGTTCAGCACCCCGTGGCCCGGATGGAACCAGCAGCGGAATGTGGTCCGGCCCAACTGGAACGACCCCGAGCAGGTGTGGATGTCGCCGAGATGGCTGCGCCCGCTTTCCAGAGCCGCCAGCGCGGTGACCAGCTTGAACGTGCTGCCCGGCGCGTAGCCGCCGGCCACCGCGCGGTTCAGCAGAGGCGTTTTGGGGTCCTGGTTGAGCTGCCGCCATCGCGTCGGAGGAATGGACGGCACAAATTCGTTCGGATCGAACGCGGGACGGCTGGCCATAGCGAGGATGTCTCCGTTCCGGGGATCCAGCACGACAACCGCGCCTGGATCCTCGCCAAGCGCCTGCTCGGCAAGTCCCTGCACGCGCATGTCCAACGTCAACATCACGTCGCGACCCGGCCGCGGATCCCGCTGCCCAAAGTCGTAGCGGCGATAGCCGGTGACATCGACGCGGACCAGCCGCCCGCCTGCTTCGCCGCGCAGCAGGGGATCCAACGTTTTTTCCAGACCGCTCCGGCCGGCTACCTCCGGCAGGTAATAGTGGAAAGGCTCCTCGCCGTCATCTGAGGAGGCATCCGCGCGGCCGACATAGCCGAGCACATGCGCGGCCCTCGAGCCGAAGGGATAGACGCGGGTGCTGTCCGCCTGGATGTCAACGCCCGGAATGCGGCCTGCCAGCTCGGCAAATCGAGCCATCGCGGCCTCATCGAGGTCGCGCCAGGCATGCAGCGGTAAGGGCAGTTGCTTGCGGATGTGGTTCCGAATCTCGGTCCGCGATAGTCGGGGCGGGGAACCAACAATCGGCGAAAGAGTCCGCAGCAACTCTTCCACCGCATCGATGGTGCGGTCCCATGAACCAGGTTTCCGCAGCTCTTCGAGATAGATGGAAAGCGTGTAGCTAGGCCGATTATCCGCCACCGCCCGGCCGTGCCGGTCAAACAGCCGACCGCGAACCCCGGGCAGGCGCACGCGCCGGATGCTCTGTCGGAACTGATCCTGTTCATACATCGGGCCGCGATGGATCTGGATCTGCCAGAAGCGACCCGCCAGCACGAGAAAAAGGGCGATCATTACGGCGAACAGCGCGCGCAAGCGCAGCACCTCGTCATTCCATGGATTCTCGCGCGCCATCAGTCCGACTCGGATTCCGCAAGGCCCAACGTGTCATCCAGGCCCTCCATCGCCTGGAAAACCAGCGGGCCGAAGACCCCGCCCAAAACCACCGATCCGACGAGCCGGAGCACAACCGCGTAGGGCTGCGGCTCGATCAACCCATCCTTCAACAGCATCAAAAACGCAAATGCCGTCGTGGCGGCATTCACCGCAGCGGCAACAGCCGCATGCGTGGTCCAATGCCGGACCGCCAAGCTCGCCCGCCAACGCTCAATGGCCAGACTCGAGACGGCGTAAGCGAAGCTGGTCGTGCCCAGCGGGACCTGGCTCAGACTGTCCTCCACCAAACCCGCCAGCAGGGCGACCTCCATCAAATGGACGCGCGAGCGGACCAGCGAAAAATAAACGACCACGCCGGCCAGCAGCGGGGCGGGCGCCCATCCCGTCCACACGGACGTCGGCAGCGCGGCCTGCAACAATGCGGCCACTACGAGCGAAAACAGGATAGCCACCTGATTCATCGCGCCACTCCCTCATCGGCCCGAATGTAGGGCGCTCCCGGCGAAACCATCCTGACAACAAAGACATATTCGAGTGTTCCGATATCTGCCTTCGAGATAACGTCGGCGTATTGATAAAGCCCCGATCGGTCCACGGCGACCCGATCGACATACCCGATCAACAACCCTCTCGGGAAAACACCACCCAACCCGGAAGTAATCACCTCGTCGCCGGGCCGGATTGGGATATTTTTGTTGATGAATTCCATTCGACACACCACGGAGCCGTCCCATTGAGGCCCCCGCCCCGACACGATGCCAAACGAACCGGTCCTCAAAACCTGGCCCGCCACCCGACAGGTTGGGTCAGAAATCAGGAGAACCTCGGCCGAGCGTTCCGCGACTGAAACCACGCGCCCGACCAGCCCGTCCACGGAAATGACGGCCATGTTCGTCTCGACACCCTGCGACCGGCCCTTGTTGATGCGGAAGGTCTGCCACCAACCGTCCCGGCCGCGGGCGATCACCTCCGCAGGAATGAGATCACCTTGCGCCCGGCTGGTGAATCCGAGTACCGCTCGGAGTTGTTCGTTTTCCCGCTCGAGGGATCGGAGGTTGCGCACCTCGCCCAGAAGCCTCGCAATTTCGGTGGCCATGCGCTGGTTCTCGGCCGCCAATCCGCCCAGGCCGCGAACCGTGTCCCAGCCGGCCCGCAACCGGCGAATCGTTTCGGCCACCGATTCCTGCAAGGGCGCCATAGCGGATCGCACCGCGTTTTTCACCCCACTACCGACGGCTGGCGGGAGATTGAGGAGCGCCGCGAGTAGGACGGCTAGGGCCGCCCAGACCATGACGCGCGATTGCCTCATGGGCAACCGACTCCGATTCGATCGAGTTCTTGCCGCTCATGCATCGCCGGACCCGTTACACCACCGCCCGGCGACGAGACAGATTAGGCGCTAATACACCTTATCGGAACGGGCGACCTTCCGGAGGAAATTCAATTCATTGAGGACAATGCCCGTTCCTTCGGCTACAGCGCTCAGCGGGTCATCCGCCACATGGACGGGCAACCCGGTTTGTTCGGCGATCAATTTGTCCAGCCCCCGCAGGAGCGAGCCGCCTCCAGCAAGCACCATGCCCCGGTCCACCAGATCGGCGGACAGTTCCGGCGGGCACCGCTCCAGCGTAAAACGAACCGCCTCGACGATCGCGGAGACCGGCTCCTGAAGCGCCTCTCGGACTTCCTCCGAAGTCAGCGTAAGCGTTTTTGGCAGCCCGGCGACCAAATCGCGACCTTTAACTTCCATCGACATTTCTTCTTCCAATGGATAGGCCGAGCCGATCGCGATTTTGATTTCCTCGGCTGTTCGCTCGCCAATGAGCAGGTTGTATACGCGCTTGATGTACTGGATGATCGCCTCATCCATCTCGTCGCCGCCGACGCGGACGCTTCGGCTGAACACGATCCCCGCGAGGGAAATCAGCGCCACTTCCGTGGTACCCCCCCCGATGTCGACAATCATGTTGCCGGCTGGCTCTTGCACGGGCAGGCCCACGCCGATCGCCGCCGCCATCGGCTCTTCGATCAAAAAAACTTCGCGCGCGCCGGCATGCATTGCCGAATCTTTGACCGCGCGCTTCTCCACCTCTGTGATGCCGCTCGGCACGGCCACGATCACCCGAGGCCGCACCAATTTGCGGCGATTGTGCACTTTGCGGATGAAGTACCGCAACATGGCCTCCGTAATCTCAAAGTCGGCAATCACGCCGGCCTTGAGTGGCCGGATGGCCACGATGCTGCCGGGGGTCCGGCCCAGCATCCGCTTTGCTTCTTCGCCCACCGCCAACACCCGCCGCGTACCCGCCTGAATCGCGACAACAGACGGCTCCCGCAGCACGATTCCGCGATCCTTGACGTACACCAAGGTGTTGGCAGTGCCTAAATCGATCCCGATATCGTTCGAAAAGAGTCCGAGGAGGCTATTCAGCATGAGAGGCTGGGTTTGACGCAACCATTTCACGGATAGTGAGGGACGCCGATTCGCTCCGTCAAGACCGAAAGAGCCACCGACCTAACGCTCCTCCCACCCCTTCCCTGTTGTCGCGCCATCTTTTCGCCCCCATCCAATCTAATAATCGATCGTAAATGAATAGCTTTATCGAGCTCGACATCTTCTTTCTGGCAACATCGTTCTGTATCGATTAAGCTCGAGGTGCTATGTTCGTATACTTATTCGTGCTGATGGGGGCGATCGCATGGGTTGGCGAAGTGATGGCCGACTCCGTTCGCATCGTTCATTCTCCGCCCAATCCCTCCATCCATGACCCCATCACGATCGAAATTCATGGTGCTAAGCAAGGGGCGATCCTCCACTGGGGAGTGAATGCCGTTGGTACCCTCTGGGAAGAGGCGATCCCGGCCCATCGTCCGCCAGGGTCCGAGCAGCACGGCGTGGCCACCAGGACCCGAATGTCCGGACCGGATGAAAAGGGCGTCCTGCGAGCCGTACTGGGGCCGTTCAATAACACCGGCCAACTGGTCCGCGCACTCAATTTTGCCATTCACTGGGACGATGGATCCTGGTCCAATAAAGACGAGAAAAATTTCAACATCCCGGTGTCGTTCGGTCGAATCGCCGTTGATCCTTTGGAGCCGACAATCAATGACCGGATCATCGTGAAAGTCTTCCGCAGCAAGCCGGGGGGATTCCTTCGATGGGGCGTCAACGCGGAAAACGACATGTGGCAGCCGCCGATTCGCGCCTACTGGCCGTCCGGCTCCTTTCCGACCCGTGACGGCCTCGCACTCGACACCCCTCTGAGCCGTCCGGATTCCAACGGCGTTTCGATCGCCGTGCTCGGCCCATTCAACCGGCCGGAACAGGTCATCCACACCCTGCACATGGCCGCCCACTGGGGCGACGAATGGGACACCGATGCGGGCCGCAACTACAACATCGCGATTTCGTTTGAAGTTGGAGCGGATGACCCCGAGGTGAAAATCATCGCGCCGGAACCGGACCAGGTGGTAGTGGAAGCGCCGGAGGTGGCGCTGCGCGCGAAGCGCGCCGACCGGGTCGAGCTACGTCTAAATGGGAATGTCATCGCCTCTTCCACCCGAACGCCGCTCGAGCTGAAGATCCCATTCGAAACGCTCGAGTTCGGGCGGCACCTGCTGACGGCCTCCGCGGAGCGCGCGGGACGGGTGTCGCTCCACGAGATCGCATTTTGGAAGCTGCCCCCTCACCGGATCGAACCGATTCCTCCCGGAACGCCGTGGGGAGCAACCATCCACGGGGATGGAACGGCGACCTTCGCCCTGCATGCGCCGGGCAAGAGGTTCGTCTCTCTCGTGGGCGACTTCAACGGGTGGGATCTTTTTGCCGACATGATGAACTACTCGCCCGACGGCACGTGGTGGGTGCGCCGGCCGATTTCAAATGGCGTATGGCGCTATCAATATGCGATCGAGGGCCGCCGCCTGCTCGCCGACCCCTATGCGCGGGAAATCGTGTGGACGAACGCAGCGGGACAAAAATGTTATCAACCGTGGAACGCCCGCGCCGTGTTGAGAGTCGGCGACGAAGCCTTTGTCTGGACCGTCACGAACCGTATCCGACCGCCGTTGGACCAGTTGGCGATCTACGAACTTCACCTCATGGATATGCAGCCCGGCGGCGGATTTACCGGCTTGATCTCGCGGCTGGATTACATCCGAGACCTCGGGTTCAATGCGCTAAAAATCATGCCATGGACGGCTGTGCCGGGCACCGACAGTTGGGGCTACAATCCTGCCTTTCACTTCGCGGTTGAGCCGACCTACGGATCACCGCGCGACCTCAAACGGCTGATCGATGAGGCGCACCGACGGGGAATCGCGGTGATCCAGGACGCCGTATACAACCACATGGACCGGAGTAGCCCCCTGTTCCAACTCTACGGCCATGACTACGCCGCAAGTCCCTATTTCCGGGAATATCGAGGGGAGAATTGGGGCTTTCCCGACATCGACCAGCGCTCGCGCGCCGTTCGCCGCTATATGCAGGATGCGATCGCGTTCTGGCTGCGTGAGTACCGCATCGATGGGATTCGCTTCGACGCAACACGCTTCGTCGAGTGGGAGGGCTACAACGACTGGGGAGCTGGTTGGTTCGCGTATGTCGGACGAAAAACGGATCCCGACGCGTGGATGATCGCCGAGCATATGCCCTCCGACCCTGCGCTGGTCAACCAGACGGAGATGGATACGACGTGGGGGGATTACTTTATGTGGAACCTAAGGAGGATGGTGTTGGACGCCACGCTCGACCGCGCAGCCTTCGCCGACCTGATGGTGCCCATGCGGATCGGCTTCACGAGCGCGTTGCAGCGCATCGCGTATGTGGAGAGTCACGATGAGGAACGCATCATGCGAGGGTTGCTCGCCCGAGGCTATTCCAGATCCGAGGCGCGTCGCCGCGCGGAACTCGCCTATGCAATGATGGTGTTGGCGCCCGGACCGATGATGGCCTATGCCGGACAGGAGCATGGAGAAGACACGCCCAAAATCGTCGGCCCGAATCCCATCCGTTGGGACCGCACCCGAGGGATCTTTGCGGGTGAAAATCGCCAGCTCTTTCGCGCAGTTCGCGAGCTGACCCGGCTGCGGACCACCCATCCTGCGCTGCGGGGCGAGTGGGTCTCGATCCACGAAGGCCTTCCCGAGGGCATCGCCGCTGTGGATCGCACGGGAGCCGGCGGTTCCGTGCTGGCTGTCGGCAATTTCAGCCGTGCTCCGCAGTCGGCGCTGATTCGGCTCCCCGTCCCAGGTCCCTGGCGGCCGGTCTTGGAAGGACGCGAGTGGACACTGCGCGAAAATGGACTTGTGGTGAGGCTCCAACCCGGGGAGGTCGCCGTATTCGCGACAGGAAGCGAAGAACTGGCGAGCCGATAAAACGCGCGACGGCGTTGGCGCTGCGTATCAGGCAATCTCGGGCGAGCCGAATGCAACAAACGCGCTGACCGGCGCGACCTCAATCCGGCCGCCGCTGCATCTCCGAAGTGGCCGCGTGCCCGCGCGCTCTCCATCCACAACGACGGACCATCGCGCCAGAGGGAGGTTGACCCCAACAGGTTCGCGATTCGCGTTATAAACCACCACGACATGGCGGTGGTCACCCACGATCAAGAACGCGACCGTCCCTGCCGGCGCCCCTGGCAGAAACGTCAACCGCCGACGAATCTCTTCGGCAGAGTCGAGGCGGAATTCCGGCGTCGCCCTGCGCAAAGCGATCAGTCCGCGGTAATAGGCGACCAGATCCGAGAATTTTTCCTTGCGGCGCCAGTCCAGCGCGTTGATGGAATCCGGCTTGTTGTAGCTGTTCTCCACCCCGCGTTTGGAGCGCGCGAACTCTTCACCGGCGTGTAGGAACGCGATGCCCTGTGAGGTCAGGACAATCGCCGCCGCCAGCTTGTTCATGCGGAGCCGGAGCGAGACGGGGGCACGCTTCTCCGACAAGCTAAGCCGGTCCCACAACGTATGATTGTCGTGGCAGGAATCATAAGTCACACACCGCCACGGTTCCCCGGCCCAGGGGCCGCGCCAATCATCGCCCGGCGGATATTCAACCTGCGGGTGTCGGACCTGCGCGATCACTCCGGCCTTGATGGCTTCCTCCAGTCCCGATTCACCCTGCACGAATCCTTTCCTGGTAAGATCCATCACCGGGCCCTTAATCGCGTCGCGGATGTTGTCATTGAAGGCCGCGATCCGATCCAACTTGCGAATGTTGGTCTTCATGGCCCGCTTTTCCCAAGGGAGTGGCGTATCGCCACCGGTCCAGCCCTCGCCGTAAAGCAGGATGGAGGGGTCGATCGCATCCAACGCGCGCCGAGCGGCTCTCATCGTGTCCAGATCGTGAAGCCCCATGAGGTCGAATCGGAAGCCATCGACGTGGTATTCGGCGGCCCAATAACAGAGTGAGTCGATGATCATCTTCCGCACCATCGAACGGTCTGACGCGATTTCGTTTCCGCAACCCGATCCATTCGAAAAACCGCCGTCTGCCGTTTGGCGGTGGTAGTAGCCGGGCACAATCTTGTGAAAATGCGATTCCCCGCCAAAGAACGTGTGGTTGTAAACCACATCCATCACCACGCGCAATCCGGCGCGGTGGAAAGCGAGCACGAGCTGCTTGAACTCACGAATTCGGACCGCCCCGTCGAATGGGTTCGTGGAATACGATCCCTCCGGCACGTTGTAGTTTAGAGGGTCATAACCCCAATTGTACTGCCGCTTGCCCGTGCGGGTCTCATCGACACTCGCAAAGTCAAAGACAGGCAGCAAATGGACATGGGTCACACCCATCTGTCGAAGATGGTCAAGTCCGGCGCTAAACGGCAACCCGCGCTCCGTCAGGCCGAGAAATTTTCCCGCCCATCTGGCGCCGGCTGAAGGGTGGATTGTCGCATCCCGGACGTGCAGCTCGTAGATGATTGCATCCGTCGGACGGCGGAACGGTGGCTTGCGGTCGCGCGCCCAGCCCGGCGGGTGGGTCGCCGCGAGGTTCACAATCATGCCTCGCTGCCCATTCGCCCCGACCGCCCTGGCATAGGGGTCGACGGCTTCGCGAGTCTCGGCGCCGTGGCGCACGCGATAGGTATAATAAACTCCGGCCCAATCCCCCTCCACCTCCCGCACCCATGTTCCCTTTTCGGCCCGCCGCATCGGCCACATGCCGACAACCGGTCCGCCCAGCCCTTCGCGGTACAAAACAAGGTGAATCTCATCCGCCAGTGGCGCCCAAAGCCGAAATCGCGTGCGGGACTTGGACCAAATTGCGCCAAGGTCTGCGCCGTCATAGTGATAGCGCCTTCGAAAGGATGCAGAACCGAAGTCCATGGATGGATCAGTGCGCCGTGATCATACAGCCGTTTTAGGGCTGCGCCACAAGCGTTTTCCAATTCCCGCTCGGACGGGCAAATGGTAATGGAGCGCGCCATTTCCTTCGCAAGATTTGAGGATGAATCGCGGGCCGGATTTTTGGTAGGCTAAAGCTGATGAGTGCCCCCCTGCTCGTGATTGGCCACAAAAATCCGGACACGGATGCCATCTGCGCAGCCATCGGATATGCATGGTTTCTCGCGGAGCACAACCGGCTCGCTGCGGAGGCGGCCTGTTGCGGCGAGATCAATGCTCGGACGCAATGCGCCCTGCAGGAGGCGGGTCTTCCGCCGCCGCGCCTGGTGATGGACGTGCGCCCTACAATCGCCGATATCGCGCAAAAGGACGTCATCTCGGCGCAAACCGACGAACCGCTGTACACCGTGTATCGGCGGATGCTGCAGAGGCGCATCCGTGTGATGCCCGTGCTGGATGCCGAAAAAAACCTTCGCGGCCTGATCTCGTTCCCGCGGCTCATGGAGCTGGTGCTTCCGGAAGACCGCCCCGATGCCGACTCCCGAGAGGTCGAGACAAGCCTGCGCAGGCTCACTGAGGTGCTCGGCGGCTCCCTCATCCTTGGCATCGATGCCGATGCGCCGCAGACATTTCTGATGATGGTCGCCGCGATGAGCGCTCGCGGCTTCACGGAGCGGATGAAAAAATTCCCGCCCGGCCGATGCCTGATCGTGACCGGCGACCGACCGACCATCCAGACGCATGCCATCGAATACGGCGTCCGGGCGATTGTCGTCACAGGCGGCTATTCCATGGCGGACGAACTGCTGGAGAACGCGCGCGAGCGGGGGGTCAGCGTCGTCTACAGCCCGCACGACACCGCCACCACGACCTTGTTGATCCGCAGCGCGAAATCCATACGGCCCGCCATCGAGACGGAATTCGCGCGCATTCCGGCGAATGCGCGCGTCGACAGCGTCGCCCGCGAGGTGTCGGCGGCCGCGCAGGACCTGTTTCCGGTCATGGACGACGAGGGCCGGCTTGTCGGCGTCTTCTCGAAGTCGGACCTCGTGAACCCGCCGAGGGCCCGCTTGATTCTTGTGGACCACAACGAACTAAGTCAGGCGGTGACCGGAGCGGACCAGGCGGAGATTCTCGAGGTGATCGATCACCACCGGCTCGGCGGAGGGTTGACGTCCCGCGAGCCAATCCGATTCATCAACGAACCGGTCGGCTCCACCTGCACGATCATCGGCAAATTTTTGATGCATCGCAACGCTCCGCCCCCGCGTCCAATGGCTCTCTGCCTCGCCGCGGGCATCATATCCGACACCCTCCTGCTGCGATCGCCGACGTCGACCCATGCCGACCGCACCGTGCTCGACTGGCTCGCCGAGGCCGCAGCCTTCGACCCGCGGGCGTTTGCGGAAAAACTGTTTGCGGCCGGGTCCGTGCTCGAACTCAAAACCCCCGACGAAGCCGTCGCGATGGATTGCAAGGAATATGCCGAGATGGGCTGGCGTTTCGCCGTCGCGCAGATCGAGGAACTCGACCTCGCCCATTTTGCCGAGCATCGTCGGGGCTTGCAGGCCGCACTAGCGAAAATGGCCACCGACCGCAACCTTCACTTTGCGGCGCTGATGGTGACGGACATCACGCACCAGAACAGCCTCCTGCTGGTGGCCGGGGATCCGCGGGTCAAGGACGCTATCGATTATCCGGAGCTTTCTGACGGCCTCTTTCAACTGGACGGCGTCGTGAGCCGCAAGAAGCAGCTCCTGCCTCACATCATGCTCGTTCTCTCGCGCCTCGGCACTGCGCAACCGGCATGAACCGGACCCCGCATTCCCCCTCGCAAGGTTGGGCAGGTTCGATTCCGGCGATTTCGCCTACCTGAGAAATTCGACTTTCGCGCTGAGTTCCGGCGTAAGGAATCGGTCGGGATTTTGGATCTGGACCTTGATCTGCAAGGTGCCCTTGGACCGGTTCGCCTCGGGCGCGATCTCGGCAACGAAGCCGTCGTACACCTTTTCGGGATAGGCCTCGGGACTGATCCGGCATCGCTGGTTGAGGTAAACCTTGGGCGTATCGACCTCATTGAGGTCAATTTCCACCTGCAGGTCGTTGAGGTCGGCCATTGCGAGGAACGCGGTGCTGGGACCTCGGCTTCCGCCGAAATTCACCGGTGTGACGAGCTCATTCGGACTCACCAGTTTCTCCAGGATCACGCCGTCAATGGGGGCACGGATTGTGCACCACGACAAATATAGGCGCGCTAGTTCTAGTGACGCCCTTGCCGAACGAAGCTCTGCTTCGGCGAGCCGGCTGGCGCGGCGGGCGGCATCCAGCTCCTCCTCGCTCGAGGCATCTCCGCTGCGGAGCTGCTCGGCACGACGCAACTGGGCGCGCGCGAATTCCAGTTCTGCCTCGGCGCGCGCTGCGCGCGCCTCGGCCTCTTCAACCCGCAGGCGGTACTCCTCCTCCTCCAGTTTCACAAGGACGTCGCCCTTGCGGACCACGTCGCCTTTCTTGACACCGATCCATGCGACGGTTCCCTGGAACCGCGGGCTAATTTCAATTCGCTCGCGGGGAATGACGTAGCCGCTGACGGTGAGGACCACATCTCTCTCCTCCTCGTTTGCAGGGGCCGATTCGATCGCGCGCACGGCTGCAGGGGTGGGCTTCGGACTTGCGGTTTGACGAGTGGCCCACCAAACCGCCACGCCGACAGCGAAAAAAAGCACGATCGCAATCAGCAGGACGCGCGGACCGCGGCGCGCCGCCCGTTTCTTTTCCGGGGGTATGGCCAGTTTGGAAAGTGTATCCGAATTCATGGTCTCCTCACCGTCATGATTTCAACGCTTCGAGCACCGGTTTCCGGGCCGCGACCCGGGCAGGTAGCAGGCCGCCCAGCACGCCCATCACCGCGGCGAACGCCATCCCCTGCCCAAGCAGATCGGGAGTGATGCGGAATTCGAAGGCGACCTCGGAAAACGTCGTCCAACTGAACGCCCCCGTCGCGACGCCGTTGAGCGGCATGGAGAGCAGGCATCCGAGCAGGCCGCCGATGGACGCCAGCACGATCGATTCGAGAAGGAACGACGCATAAATGGCCCGCCGCCGAAAGCCGAGTACGCGCAGTGTGCCAATTTCTCTCGCGCGCGCCCCCACCGCGGCATACATCGTGTTCATCGCCGAAAAAGCGGCGCCGATGCTCATGATCACCGCAAGGAACCCGCCCATGAACTGGATGGGACCCGCGGTCTTGGTCTGCTCCCGGTAGTAGTCTGTCTCCCAAAGGACTCGGGTGTTGAGGGTTCGATCGGACTCGATCCGCCGTATGAGGCGCTCCGCAGCTTTCAGATCTGTGGGTCGGATCAACGCCGACCCGTAAAAATTGCGGTTGAACGCATCACGGACCTCATCCGCACCGGCCCATATTTCGGATTCGTATGCGCTTTTGCCGGCCTCGAAGATGCCAACCACGGTCCATTCCGCCTTGCCCGCGCGGAAGCGCTCGCCGATCCGACAGTTTGCGAACCGGTCCACGAGCCGCCGGCTCACGATGCATTCAAAACGGCCCGATTGGAACATTCGACCCTCGGTGAGCACCACGTTCGTTCGGAGCGCCAGACCCATCTCATTCATGCCGCGCATGACGACATTGCCTCCGACCTCGGCGCCCAAACGATTGAGGTAAATGAGGACGATAATCTCCGGCGAGAACAGGGGGCGGCCCTTCGCGTCGCGCGCAATTCCGTCGAGGTATTTCATGCGGATGATGTCCTCGCGCATGATCTGGCTGCTGGACTCGGCCGTCGATCCCCGCCGCAGCACCAAAAGATTCATCGGGTGGCCAGTCTGGATGTATGTCGATTTCAGCCCGCGCGCGAGCGCCATGACCATGATGAACACCGCCACAACCAAGGCCACTCCGAGAATCGTGGCGACGGTTGTTCGCCATCGCACGCGGAGATTCCGCAAATTGTAGCTAAGAGGAATGGCGGTCATGAAAGGCAATTCCCGAAGCGCATCAATCGAGCTCCTTGAGACCGGCGACCACGGAAGTGCGGATGGCGGCGCGCGCCGGCGCGACGCAACTGATCACCCCGAGCGCCCCTGCGATCAACAGGCCGGAGACGAGAATATGCGGCGTGACTTCAAATTTGATGAAAAAGCCGCGCGTGATTGTGTAGATGTCGATGTTCGAATAAAGCGCCCACGCGCCGACGCATCCGAGAAGTCCCCCTGCCATCGCCAGACCGAACGACTCCGCGAGAATAAAGCCAAACAGGTGGCGGCCATTAAACCCCAGCGCCTTGAGCACCGCGATTTCGCGGATCCGCTCGCGGATGGCCATGCTCATCGTGCTGGCCGTGACCAAAATGATGGTGAACACAATGACCGTTGAGATCGAACCGATCAGCATGCGAATGTTCCCGAACATTGAAATGAAGCCCAACTGAAAGGCGCGCTCAGTTTCCGTCTTCGTTTCCGCCTCGCTGTTGCGGAATGACTGATCGATCGCATCGATCACTGACTGCACGACATCGGGGCTTCGCACGCGAATCCAGAACGTACCGGTAATGCCAAGCCGACCCATGAGTTCGTCAAAATAGTCGTGGTGGAACATTAGGTTGGTTTCGTCGATACCGCCCCTGTACACCGCGCGAATAACCAGCTCGGGATTGCAATCCCAAATGGTCCCTCGGAGCGTGATGCGATCTCCCAGCTTCCATCCGAAGCGCTCCATCGTCTTGATGCCGACGACCGCCGCGTTGCGCTCGCGCAAAAAAGCATCGAGCTGAAGGGGGTCGACCTTTGCCTCGGTGAAGACCTTGAAGATGGATTCCGGGTCCACGGCGAATTGTGGAAAGAAGTTCCGCTCGTCCTGATAGATGCCTCCGAACCATGTGAACTTGGTCACCGCTTCAACCCCGTCGATCTGCCGAATGCGGTGGAGGTAGCGCTCCGGCAGCACATTAGCGAGGGAGACGCGGTGACGGGTGATCACGCGGAGGGCGGACTGATCGCTTTCCGCAGGGTTGGTCATCTCCCGCAGCGCGGTTTGCAGGGTGGTGAACAGAAACAGGCTGACCGCGACGCTTAGCACCGTAAGCAACGCGCGCCGCTTGTTGCGGATCGCATTTCGAACGACAAATCCGGCTGCGGTCATCGGCGCACCTCCTCGTCTCGCAGCAATTCGCCCTTCTCCAGGTGCAACACACGACGCGCGTGGGCCGCCGCCTTTGGATCGTGCGTGACCATGATGATCGTTTTGCCCGCCCGCTGATTAAGAAATTCCAACAGCGCGAGGACCTCCGCGGCGGATTTGGCGTCGAGATTGCCCGTGGGCTCATCGGCTACAATCAACACTGGATCTGTGACAATCGCCCTTGCGATCGCGACGCGCTGTTCCTGGCCGCCGGACAACTGCCTCGGCAGGTGGTGCAGGCGGTCTTTCAACCCTACCAGTTCAAGGGCCGCCTCCGCATGCGCGCGGCGTTCGTCCGCCGAAAGACCGGTCAGGAGCAGGGGAAGCTCGACGTTTTCGAGCGCGGTGAGCACGGGGATGAGATTGAAGGTCTGAAAGACGAATCCGATATGGCTGTTGCGCCATTCCGCCAACTCGGTCTCTGTCAACGAGGAGACATCCACGCCCTCGACCCTGCAGGAACCGGACGTGGGGCGGTCGATGCCCGCGATCAGGTGCAGCAACGTGCTTTTTCCCGAACCGCTTGGCCCCATCAGGGCGACGAATTCACCGGACTCGATATCCAGCGAAACGCCGCGAAGCGCCACAATATCGATCTCACCCTGCTGATAGACTTTTGTGAGATCCCGAATCTGGACTATCGGAGCCACGACAGGGCTTTCGGTCAGAAGCTCAAGAGCTTACTTCAATAGAGATGGCCTCTCCAGCGGATACATGTTCTCGACATTGCCGACGGTTTGGGATCTCGTTAGCCTTTGGTTATGAACGAACGATGGAGGTTTCTGCTTTCCCGCGAGGGTCTCAAGGGGGATCTCTTCGGCGGTTTGACCACAGCGATTGTTTCTCTGCCGCTGGCGCTGGCTTTTGGCGTCGCATCCGGCGCCGGCGCACAAGCTGGCCTATACGGGGCCGTTTTGGTGGGTCTGTTCGCCGCGCTGTTTGGCGGCACGCGGACGCTCATTTCCGAACCCACGGGGCCAATGACCCTGATGTTCACCGCCGTCCTGACCAACCTGTCCGCCAAGTATCCAGACCACGCGCTTCCCCTCGGATTTACTACGGTCATGATTGCTGGACTGACCCAAATCGCGGTCGGAAGGCTTAAACTGGGCCGCTTCATCACCCTGATGCCCTATGCCGTGGTATCGGGCTTCATGTCGGGTATCGGCATCCTGCTGATCCTGCTGCAGATACCCGCCTTTCTCGGGCACCCAGCCCCTGGCGGCGGCGCCGTCGGCATCGTGAGGCAATTACCCGGGCTAGCTGTTGACATCAAATGGCCTGAATTTGCTCTGGCTGTGGGGGCCTTTGCCTTTCTATTCCTGGTCCCGTCTTCTTGGCGCCAATGGATCCCGCCGAACCTGATTGTCCTGATAATGGGTACTGCGCTGTCCACACTCTGGTTGGGAGGTGTGGATCTCCGCCGACTCGGCACAATCCCGACCGGTCTGCCCAAATTCCAACTGCCTATCGTAGATCCAGATCTTCTCTTCGTGGTCGTGTTGGACGGCATGATTCTCGGGCTACTGGGATGCGTCGATGCCCTGCTGACCGCCAAAATCGCCGACAGTCTGACGCGGACTCAACACGATTCCAACCGCGAATTGATCGGCCAGGGGATTGGCAACCTCGTATCGGGGCTGTTTGGTGGCCTGCCGGGTGCCGGCGCCACCATGGGTACGGTCGTCAATATTCAGAGTGGCGCCAGCACACCGCGTTCTGGGGTCTTCCGCGCATTGATTCTACTTGCGATCGCCGCAGCGGCCGGTCCCCTCCTCTCCAACGTGCCGCTCGCGGTCCTAGGCGCAATTACAGCAAAGGCGGGCGTCAGCATTCTCGATTGGAGCTTCATGCGCAGAGCCCACCGGGTCTCGATGACCTCTACCTGTCTGATGTATGGCGTCCTGCTCCTGACCGTGTTCGTGGACGTTATCGTCGCGGTCGGAGTGGGGATGTTCATCGCCAACATTCTGACCATCGACAACCTGTCGAAATACCAACAGTCGATGATCAAAACCATTGATCCCTCATCCCACGAGGGCGTGGCGTTGACCGATGAAGAGCGCACGTTGTTCGAACTCGCCCACGGCAGGGTGGTTCTGTTCCACATGAGCGGCCCGATGATTTTCGGCGTCGCGGATGCGATTTCGCGACAACACGCTGCGATGAAGGATGCCAGCGTCCTCATTCTGGACTTGAGCGATGTGACCATTCTCGGCACTACAGCCGGCCTTTCGATCGAAAACGTGATCCGCGATGCGCTGGCCGGCGGCGCCCATGTCATCGTCGCGGGGGCCAAGGGCAAGGCGCGCGACCGGCTTCAGCGCCTCCAGTTGCTGGGAGAAGGTTCTCCTGTACAGGACTGTCCCACTCGGATTGACGCGCTAAAGGCCGCCCTCGCGATCTTGCCCCGGGACGTCGGCTGAATCGATTCCATCTCGTGCCTGCTGCCGCATTTCGTCGACCCGGGCTCCCTGCACGCGCCCGGCGACGTGACCCACCCCAACTGCGCCCCACGTAATCCAGGAGAACGGAACCACTTTAACCAAACCGCCCCCGATATAGGTGGCATACGCCGGATAGAGAATGTGATAGCCCTCTTTTTCGGCCCGGGCGTCTGCATTCTCGCGCAAATATCCGAGCGCATCTCCGGTGGCCTGCGCCTCGTGGTAAAGGGAGACTCCGGGGATCAGATAGACGGCGGCGTAGAGTCCCTTCCTTCTGCGTTTCGCAAAATCCTTCGCGTGTCCCCCCTCGTGTAGTGCGATCGCCGGCACATCGGAATAGAGCGAAATCGTGTCCGTGTAGGGATTGTAGTTGTCTCCACCAAAGATTCGGCCGGGCACGAGGGTATAGTAAAGCCAGGAGAGTGTGCCGAGCGTATAACGCCAACCCCACCCAACCTCGCGGTTCCGCCGGAGGCGCCGCCACTCGTCGATCGGCGCGTACTGGTTGAGGCGTACTTTGACTTCAGTCAGTCCGTTGACCGCGAGATATTCGCGAATCGCGGCTTCGGTTTCATTGCCGATGTTATGATTGTCGACTTTCAGGTTCAGCAACAGGATCTTTGATGGGATCCCCACTACCCAGCCGATTCCATCGATCAGGAGATTGGGCCTGCCCCGTTCAATCTGCTCTTCCCCTGGCGGAATTTTGTCGACTGCAGGGCCCATCCCCGTCCGGTCAACGCCGTAACGATAAGGAACAGTCGCGCACCCAGACGCGAACAAAGCAGAGGCCAGTATCAACGCAAGCCTCCTCGCGCGCATTCGCATGGTCTTTTCTATCGGACTAATCATAAATTTTGAATTTCGATTAGGGACTGATCCAGCGCAATCGAAATGCGGCAACTGGGCTTGATCCCGTGACGGGGAACACGAATCGGGCATCGTCGAGGATTTGAGTCAGAATTGGCGACCATGCCGTGATGTCGACCTCCGCCTGCTCCACAACAATTCGTTTGCCGCGTGCCAGCAGAGAGTCGATTCGCATCGGCTCCAGCCCCCATGCCAATCGGATCGGAGGAAACAAGGCCTCGCGAAGACCCGCCGCAGGCGAATTGGCGCTGCGATCCCAATAAAAATACAGGGCTTTCCAATCCCAGAGCGCCCACCCGAGCCCCAGACGATCCATCTCTTCTCGAAATTCCCGAAGATGCCGCGCGCGGGATGAGGCATCGGCCTTGGCGATGCAGCCAAATTCACCGACGTGGACCGGACGCCCGTAATACCGCGACCAAGCCGCTGCATGCCGCAGCAGGTACACGAAGGCGTTGCTGCTGCAAGGGTTTCGTTCGCTCGGAAGCGAATTGTACTGCTCGAACCATTCAACCACGGCCGGGTCGGTTGCCGAGGTCGGATGCGGAGACATTGGCGCCGGCGGGGGACCCGGATAGACGAGATTTGTGGTCAGCGCCTGGTAACCAACCCATGTGGCGCCCTGATTTGCGAACAGAAAGGGCTCGTAGGAGTGAATCGTCACGACTAAATTCGAGTCTTGGATCGGCAACCGCAGGTTGCTCAGTTCTTCCACATGGTTGAAAGCGCCCGGTCCCACAAAAATCAGCCGCTCCGGATGAAGATTTCGAATGCGCGGGATCAGATACGCGTAGACCCCGTTCATGAATTCGGTCGTCGCCCCGCCGTGCGGCTCATTGAGAATTTCGAACGCGAGATTCGAGGGCGCTCCGGCGTACAGGGCCGAAAGCTGGTCCCATATTGCATAAAGCTTGTTCGTCCAAGCCGGCGGATTTGAAAAGAACTCGTCGAAGTGGTGAACGTTCACAATCACGCCCAGGCCCCGGGCGATCGCGCCGGTGACCACGGCGTTCACCTGCTGGAAAAAAGTGTTGGAAATCACGTAGTCCGGCGCCGGACCGGTATGCGCGCTCCACCGAACCGGCACCCTCACGTGGTCAAATCCCTCGGCAGCAATCGCATCGAGGTCGGCCGGGCCGATGGGCCCTCCGCCCCAATCGGCGCCTGGTGGCGCTTCAAACCAGTTGGCTAGATTCACGCCGCGCATGAAGCGCCGGCTGGCTTCATGGGCAGGGGTATTCGTGGCCTCAATTCTCTGCGAGTCGATATACCCCTCCGGAATGGCAGCGCGCGCCCAGGCTCGAATTTCCACGGGAACGCCTGCGGTAACACTGATGATGGTCCGCAACCGGCGGTCATGCCAGACGGATACGGCGCGCGCGCCGTCAACCGGCGCCGGATTAGTTACAAGAGTCACCGGTCCGCCCCAGGGATTGAACCAGCCCACGGGCGAACCGCCCGACATCACCTCGAAACTCCCGTTCGAAACCGATGCGCCGATGGCGGTCACGGCGTCCCACAAGACCTCCTGCCGGTAAATCGTTCCAGATGGCGACATCTCCCATTGTCCCAGCAGGTCAAGGACAACCGTTCCACTGTTCGATGGCACGAAGGACAGGCCGATGGAGGTCCATTCAAAATGGCGGATGGGCCAGGTCGCCACATAAATCCGTGGTCGTTCGCCTGCCGAAACCCAAGAAGCCCGCCGGATCGAGCCGCCTCCATCGGTGGACGCTCCGTAGTGAATGGCGCCCACTTCGGGCTCGGCATACACGTCTAATCGTGCGACTTTGGCCAATTTCGGCGGATTCGACGGAGCGGCGACGACCGCCACGACTAAGGCAAACCATATACCGCCAATCGCGACGAACGGCACACGGGTGCTCTCTTGTCCCATACCTTCCGCCCTTTCGGTTGGCGCAACCTGTTCAGCTATTCGGAATTTCAAGCGGAATCCATCTCCCTCCGCCTTGAACGCAATCGCTGCCGATAGGGGCGAAGGCGCCTCCGCGGATTCTACATCCAGCTTGAAAGAATACCCGAATTTGATGTCGGTAAATCAGCCGACATCGACAATAGCCGGATCGTAGTCCTCCGGAGGCTCAAACCCCAGCAGCCTGAGGCATGTGGCCGCCAGACTCGTGATCCCGAGGCCGCCCCTCCGGCCCGCCTCGGAGAGTCTCGCTTTGGACACCCCCGCGGGGTCCCAGATGAAACACGGCACGGGATTCAGCGAATGGCTCGTCTTGGCCTTCGGTCGGCCCGTCCGCGGATCGAGGACAATTTCGCCCTTCTTGTTGCGCTCAAACATGTCATCCGCGTTGCCGTGGTCGGCAGAAAGTACCAGAATTCCCTGCGCCTCGCGAATCGCCTCCATCAGACGGCCCACCGACAGATCAGTCGCTTCGACCGCAATTTGCACCGCCTGGGGAACGCCCGTGTGCCCGACCATGTCCCCGTTCGGATAATTGATCCGGATGAATCGGTGCTTGTTCGCCCGAATGGACTCAAGGGCAACGTCCGTGATCTCGGCAGCCTTCATCCAGGGGCGCTGTTCAAAGGGGACGCGGTCGGATTTGATTTCTACGTACTCTTCGAGTCGTTCGTCGAACTTTCCCGAGCGGTTTCCGTTGAAAAAATAGGTGACATGCCCGTATTTCTGCGTCTCGCTGACGGCAAGAATCGAGACGTCGGAATGGACCAAATACTCGCCCATCGTCCGGTCAATCGCCGGAGGTGGGACGAGGAATTTTTTCGGAGTATGCGTGTCGCCGTCATATTCCATCATGCCGGCAAATTTCACGCGCGGCCGCGGGCCGCGATCAAACTTCGTGAACGGCTCCTCCTCGAATGCACGGCAGGTCTCAATCGCGCGGTCCCCCCGGAAGTTGACCATGATTACGCTGTCGTGCTCGTGAAGCGTGCCAACCGGCTTCCCGTTCCGCACAATGACGAATGGCGGAAGGTCTTGATCGATTATCCCCGGATTGTCGGCTCGATATTTTTCAATGGCCTCGCGCGCACTTGAGAACTGAGGTCCGATGCCGCGCCAATGGATGTCCCAGCCGCGCTTGACCATGTTCCAGTCCGCTTCGTAGCGGTCCATCGTGATCACCTGGCGTCCGCCGCCCGAGGCGATCGCATAATCGTACTCTCCGCCGCTCAGCTCACGGAGCAGCGCCTCGAGCTGGTCAACATAGGTCAGCGCCGACTGAGGCGGCACATCGCGACCGTCGAGGAGAATGTGGCATCGCAGCCGCCGAACACCGGCCGCCCGAGCCTCGCGAATCAGCGCGAACCAGTGTCGAATATGGCTGTGCACGTTGCCATCCGACAACAGGCCGAGCAAATGAAGTTGTGAATTGTGCTTCAGCACGTTGGCGATCAGTTCCTTCCATGTCTCCCCCTCGAAGATCGACCGGCTCTCGATCGCCCGCTCGACGAGGCTGGCCCCCTGAGCAAAGACGCGGCCCGCCCCGATCGCATTGTGGCCAACCTCCGAATTACCCATGTCCTCATCGGACGGCATCCCGACGGCCGTACCGTGCGCCTTAAGCTCCGTGTACACCGCGTTCTGCCGAAGCCAATCCCAGTTCGGTTTAAAGGCCGACGCGACAAAATCCCCTTCGCGGTATTTGCCGATGCCAACGCCATCCATGATCGCCAGCACCACGGGACCGCGGGGCCCTGAAAAAGACGACAATCGATTGAGAGGCGGCATAAGATTCCCTTCGCTTAACGGTTCGTTGGCGCGATGGTAGGCGCAGCGGATTACCAATCAAGCCTTTCAGCGCAATTAGGTTTTCCCTCTGCAGGTTCCATGGTATGATAATAGGTGGGATGAAGCACCACCCGCGAACACCGCCGCCCATCATCAACTATGGCCGTTTCCGACTCGACTTCCCAAGCCGGAACCGCCCGCTGAAAGACAACCTGAAATTTGCCGCTTTCGTCATAGTTTTGGTTCTGCTGTTCAGCCTGCTCTACCAATTTCAGGCGCGCTGGTTACGGGCTCAGAACGAACGGGCGTCGATCCCGGATCCCCGGGCGTTACTGTCCGTCCAGCCGTAGCCGGCGGTTGGCAGGTCTTCAGCCCTCGGGCTCCTTCAGACGAACCGTGTAGGTCGCGCGTTCCTCCCTCTGCGCCGGCACACGAATTTCCATACGCAATCGACCGAATTCCGTCCGGTAGGGCAGGGTCGAGCGTGTGACATCCCACCCCAAAGGGGCCGGGGGCCGCTCAACGATCTCCACGCGCACATCGGAAGCCAGTTGATTCATGAGGCGGAGCTCAATGGTCTCTTCGGCAAATCCAGCGGCCGAGCGGCTCCGGCCCAGCGACCGGCGCGCGCCGACCACGCCGGGCATGGGTCCGATCTCGATCCGTAACGGCGATCCGGACGGCGTGTGGGGCAGCCGGCCCTCCGCCAATAGCGCCAGCCGCCCGGCGCCTGAGGCAACGCGCACATGTCCTGGCGGCAACGGAACCCCCAAGCCAGCCCGCCTGTCGTTCGCGAAAGCAAGCACCTGATGCAGAGGATACCATGACCCGGTCTGCGGCACCCGTTCGCTTTCCATCAAAAAGACCCGTTCCGCCGGCGCCCGGCGCAACTGGGCAAAGCGAATGGCAGCCTCCCCACCCGCAGGAAGCGCCACGCGCTCCGGCAGGACATACAACACTGGCGGCTCCGGCTCCGGGCGGCGTGGCCGCCATAGTTCGGCCAACGGACTGTCCGGATCGAGCCAGAGAAATCCGTCAGGTCGATTCTCCGTCGCAGGCCTTCGAATGCCGGGCGCCGCCCCTTTGAACCGGATCCGCGTCGATTCAAACGGAACCGCCAATCCGTTCGATATGATGCACCGTCCCTCCAAATCGACCGACAACGGCTCCATCAAATTTGAAATGTCGCCCCGGACCACAACATCGTAATTCGCGCGCCATGCCAGCCGGTCAGTCGAATACATCACGTCCAGACGCCTCACGCCGCCAGGCCCTCGAATGCGAGCTTCCACCAGCCAAGCCTGAGGGCGAACAGGTGCCGTAGTCTGCAGCGGCCAGACAGCATTTGGGCGATCTTTTGCGACCGACTCAAACGGGCGAACGCGCAGGTCGAGCAGGCGGGCCACCCCATCCGGGTCGCTTAGCGAAATCGTTGAAACATCGATTTCGCCGGGAAGGCGAAATAGGGCGACCGACTGCCCAGCGGAAAGTTCACGCTGGTGATGCTCAACGACAACCGCCCGGTCTTCTCCAACCACCATCGATACATCCATCGGCGCGGACGGTAGCGCGGCAGCATACACGGCAGAGAAGCGCATCCATGCTGCGGCCGCAACCGCTGTCGACCGGAAAAACCTGGAGAGTGCTCTCCGCCACAGCATGAGCCCTCGCTTCATCGGAGGGGTCACCAACGGTAGCGCACGGTGTAGTGAATCGCCCGGCGCCCGCCGGGCTTCAACTCGGCCCGAAACTCAATGGTCTGCGGGCCAGTCTGCTGATATTCCGCGTCGGCTTTGACGATTTCATAGTCCGGCCAGCGATATAGATGCTCGACCACGCGAATCTCGGCGGGCTGGTCCGATTCGTTCGCCAGTCGGATTTCAAAAGATTCCTCATACTCGTGGAGTGGCCGGATTTCCACATAGCCCGTACGTTCGCGCTCGCCGCGGAGCCCGACGGCGGGGCCAACGCGGACGGAACCCCGTCCTCCGGACAGCACGGGCGCCATGACCTCTTCGCCCACCAAATCCACGGATCCATCGGACCTTTGCTGATATAGCCGGATCAGTCCCTGCGGGAAGTTGACGCCCAACCCGACGGCGCCCATGTTCTCGAATTCAATATGCTCGTCGACGGTGGTGTGGTACTCCGTCCCATAATTCCAGTCGTTCCTCCGGTTTCGCTGGAACCGATCAAATCTCACGCCGTCGTAGACGTAAAAGCGCCGAATGGGAACCGAATCGGACGCCGCCAACGGCAACAAGACCCATTCGCCGTCCCGAAGGCTCACCTTTTGTTCGAGTGCATGCGACTGCACAGGCGATAGCGTCGCGATCATCCGCTCCTCGCGCGGCTGCGGAATCCTGTAGGAGTATCGCTGCGGCGCCGGTTCATCCGATTGCGGAGCCCCCGCCGACCGGCCGCGCTCTGTCTCCAGGAGCGTCACCGCAGCGTCAGAAAAATGACCGCCGGACCGGTTTTCGATTAGGATCCGCCCCATGATCCTCGCGGACCCGCCATCCGGCCGGACCACCGCGTCGTAGAAGGCCCGCCAAGTAAGTCCGTCGAACTGGTACGACAGCCGAAAGTTTTGCTGGCCATCCGCGGCGAGCCTTGCGCGCCAGAGCAGCGTTGGCGCGGCAACCAGCGCGGCCCCGCCGTCGGGGAAGTGGATGCGCGCGGCTTCCGCGGGAGAAAAAAACGCAGCCACGGAGCCGTCCGTTTTCGACAATACGAGGGGGACCGACGGGCGAGGCGGCTCTTTCCAATCGGGCAGGCCGATGATTCGGCCCTCCACCGCAGCGGCGCCCTGCCCGACAGTAACCGTCCGGTTCAGATAGCGCCGCAACATTCGGGATGACTCGGCCAGATCATGCTCGAAACGCTGTTCCAGAATGTCGATGCCAGCGCCACCGGCAGCGGGCGTTACGCTCACGGTGGTGGGGTCTATCCTCGCCGGCAGGTCGCGCACGCGCAAAAGTACGGTTCCGGCAGGCGCGGTGACCTGCCGCAGCTCAAACGCTAGCGCGCGACCCGTATCGTACAGGTGCAATGAAACCTGGCGCGGGCCGGTGACGTCGACCGTAGCAGCCACCGCAATCCGACCCGCGCACATCGCCGCGGCAATCCAGAACCAGTATCGACTCTGCATGCGTCAATCCTCCCGCCGAGCGGCACGAGGCGCTTTATTCCGCTCCGGCATCTTCCGGCCGTGGCCGGAAATAGGGCGAAAGAACCTTCTGCGCCGCCACCGCTCCTGCGACAATCAGCACAACCGAAACCGCCGCCAGACCGTAAAAATGCGGATCCGGTTTTTTCATTAGCTTGCCCCAGGATGCATACATCCATGAAGAGGGCAACATACCCAGAAACGTCGCCATAAAGAAACGGCCCCGGCTCAACCGGAGCGCACCCGCCAGCACATTGGTCGCCACAAAGCTCGAAAGGGGAAACGCGCGCAGCAGAAACAGGACCAGGAACTGGCGGTCCCGCGGGATCTGAACATGCTCCAGCCCGAGCCGGCGCTTCACCCGCTCAGACGCCGGCGCCAGCAGCGTCCTGGACAACATGAAATGGAGCCACGCGCCGATCGTCGACGCCGCCGTCGACAACAAAGTGCCCCAGCCCACTCCATAGAGGAGGCCCGCAAGAAAGGCAATCGGCCAGCGCGGCAAAAACATCAGCGGTGTCACGATCCCAAGTGCCATGATGATTGCCACCCCGTGGGGGCCCATCCGATCCGCCAGTTCCTGCATCGAGGAGGTATTGAAATATTCGCCGATGTGCGTGTAGTGGCTCGCGGCGATCCCCGCGACTGCCACAGCGAGGAACACCGCAAGCCGACGCATCGCGGAGAGGGCCGTTCCACCCGGCGTCGGTTCGATCGGCTCGCTCATAGGTCAGCAACGTATCGGCTCGTCGAAGCGTTGCCAACCGTGGAGTTGGCCCGCATCACAGCCCCTCGGGCAGCGGCCGATTCCGCGGCAAATCTGTTTCATGAAGTGGCCGCGAATAAAAGGGGTACGCCGCTTCAAGCGCCCCCGGAGGCCGAATTTTCCACCGCTTGTAACTCCACACCCACGCCTCCGGGTATGCCCGGATCAAGGCGGACAGTTCAGCCGCAATCCGCGCCGTGGTCGCGCGGACGACCTCCTCATCTGTACCCCCGCTGGTTTCCAACGGCACATGAACGACTGGCGTCGCCCGATAGCGGCCGCCTTCCACGGGAATGGCCGCCCCCACGTAAATCGGCGCGCCGGTCCGCAGCGCCAACAGCGCGGGCGCCGTGGATACGGGCGCGGGCAAGCCAAGAAAGTCGACAAAAATTCCGCCCTCCACCGGCTTTGTGTTCTGGTCCAGCACCAGCGCGATTTTGCGGCCACTGCGCAACGCCCGAAGCAGCGACCTCACGGCGCCTTTGCGCGGAACGATTTCCTGCCCAGTCACCCGCCGAAGGTTTACAAATAATTCATCCACGCGCCGGTTTTTGATCGCCGCGGCCACGCTCACCAGCGGCTCGCCCGTCCGCAGACTCAACGCCATCCCAAGCGCTTCCCAGTTGCCAAGGTGCGCCGTCACGCAAATCGCGGGGCCCGGCCGCAACAGCGCGTCATAGGAGGAATCTAGCTCCACAAGTGATGCGAGCCGCTTCCCGGCGTCGCGACCGAGCCAGAAGACCTCCAACATCGACTGCGCAAACGTCTGCAACGATCGCTTCAAGATGCGGCGGCGCTCCCGCGGCGAACGTTCCGGAAACACAATCGCCAGATTGGCCTCGGCGATGCGGCGCGTACGCCCTCTGCCCACGTAGTAGGCCAGCGATCCCAGCGCCCGGGCCGTCCGAATCAGGGCGCGGCGCGACATCCGTGGAACTATCCATATGGCGGCCCGCGCAAGCCAGACCTCCGGAGCGGCGCGGATCGTTCGAAGGCGGGTCATGTCGTAGTGGTGAGCCGGGAGGGAATCGAACCCTCGACCACAAGATTAAAAGTCTCGTGCTCTACCAACTGAGCTACCGGCCCGGACCAGACCCGTAATCTATAGGAGATTGACACACGTTTGTCAAAAAACCCAACGTCCGCGCCCCGGTACTAACCCTCAGCCTCCCCCAGGCCTAAACTCGCCGCGCAAAATTTTCCATCGTATGGAAAATCAATCGGCGACCATTTCCATTCCATGGAATTTACAGACCATGGAAAAACCCGGCTATTTCGGCACAACACTGCCCGACGGCCAATTCGATCGGACCAAGATATCTTATGATGCCGCTTAGGCAGCGTAGACCGAAGGTGCGGCGGATCAGCAACGTCTCGCGCACTAGAAAGGCGCCACTTACTTGGCCTCTTGAGGTAGGCGTTCGATGATTTCCGACCGCGCCAGTGTGGGCCGCCGCTCGACGATTCGAATCCTCACCCTGTCGCCGGGGCGGGAGTCGGGCACGATGACCGCCAATCCATCGATTCGCGCTACCCCATTTTTGTCCGGGTTGCGGATTTCGCGTTCGCTCACCACAACTTCGAATTCTGCCCCTTCGACAACCCGCGGCGCCCGCCACGGCCGCGCCTCGGACGGACGTGTGCGTCCAGGCTCTTCAGCCCATATTCTTCTCAGCAGCTTCCCCGTCCAATAGCGCTCCCGTTTTGACGTGATTTCGAAGACAACACGCTCGCCGGGCTGGGCCCCTGAAATGTAAACCGGGGTCCCTTCGACGTAGACCAGTCCGTCTCCCTTGCTCCCGAGCCGCTCGACCACACCCGTGTAGACTTCTTGCGGTTCGGTTATGGAAACTGTCGGCTCGACTGACGACGGCTTCCTCGCTGGTGAGATCGCCGTATCAGGAGGTATGGAGGTCTCGAGGCTTAGAATTTTCGCATCTGCGGTGGTCCGATATACGCGGGTCACCTCAACCTCAACCACCTCGCCCGATGTACCGCCGCGTACGTAGGTCAAGGTTTCCCCAATCCGCGCGAGCATCCACGCGCCATCGGGAGATTCGCCGAGGAGCCGAACGCGGTATCGCTGGCCGACTTCCGGCTTCAGACTATTGGTCTGTGTCGCGTCAAGAATCTCGCCGGCGCTGACGGAGGTCCCTGCATCTTCCCGCGTCCCGAGAATGGAAACCTCCTGCTCTGGCGCCCGTTCATCGCGAGCGAGCACCAAGCCCATCGGAGCGAACATTACGGCGGCGGCCAATAAAAAGAAGGAAATCCGCCTGCACGGGGGCATCGCGGTCGGCTGTAGCGGTGTTGATTCGGATCCCATGGAACGCCCGAAGCATGTAGCATCCGCGGCATTAGGCTAAGAATCGCCATCCTGGGGATCAATAGCGATTCCGATTGAAGTCCAAGCTCAAGATCCCCGTCCCGGCAACAGCAGACCAGGGTTAGCCCTTGGTCAGCATGTCTTGTCGTTAGCTCGCCAAACGGACCGGCAGATTAGCGCACGGCTGCATGTCCCAAGTGTTGCTGCAGTTTCAGCTCCAAATCCCGCTCGTACAGGGCCTGAACCAACGGATCGAGCTCCCCCTCCATCACTCGGTCGAGGCTATAAAGAGTCAAATTGATCCGGTGGTCTGTCACGCGATTTTGCGGGAAATTGTAGGTGCGGATCCGCTCACTCCGGTCCCCGGAACCAACCTGCGCCCGGCGCTCGCCGGCCAGCCGGGCCTGTTCTTCCGACCGGATTCGGTCCAGGAGCCGCGCCGCAAGCACCTTCAGCGCGCGCTCCCGGTTTTTGTGTTGGGACCGCTCATCCTGGCATTGCACCACCAGTCCGGTCGGTAGATGCGTGATCCGCACCGCGGACTCCGTTTTGTTGACCTTCTGCCCGCCTGCGCCCGAGGCGCGGAAAAGGTCGATGCGTATGTCTTCCGGCCGGATGACGACCTCGTCCGTCTCCTGCGCTTCGGGCAGCACGGCGACCGTTGCCGCCGAAGTGTGAATGCGTCCTTGAGCCTCGGTTTCGGGGACGCGCTGGACCCGATGGCACCCGCTTTCGTAGCGCAGCAACCGGTACACGTTTTCTCCTTCGACGCTGAAGATGATTTCCTTGAAGCCGCCGAGATCAGACGGGCTGGCGTCGATGACGGCGACCCGCCAACCGCGCGATGCTGCAAACTTTGAATACATGCGGAAAAGATCCGCGGCAAAAAGGGCCGCCTCTTCGCCACCCGTGCCGGCGCGAATTTCCATAATGGTGTTGCGGCTGTCATCCGGGTCTGGAGGAAGCAGGGCCAGTTTCAGCGCATGTTCCGCGGCTGGCAGTTCCGACTCGATACGCACGACCTCGGACCGCGCCATATCCCGCAATTCGGGTTCATCGGAATTTGAAAGGGCGACCGCTTCGTCCCGCTCGCGAAGGAGCCGAAAATAAGTGTCCGCCGTTTCGCGCACTCGCTGAAGGTTTTGGTGCTCAGCGAGCAGCGTCCGGTACCTGGCTTGATTGGCGACAGTGGCGGGATCTGCCAGCTCGGCTTCCAGGACGGCAAGCCTCGACGTCAACTTGTCGATATAGGCAGGGTCAATCATAGCGGGGAGACCGGGAAATTGTAGCCAATCCCAGTCGACGGCCCGAACTACGATGAAGAGGAGAAAGTCCGGCGAGCGTCACTCTTCTGGCGGCATTCGCCCTGTCCACATGCGGGGCAGACAATCTCCTCTCCGTCAGCCGTTGTTGTCTGCGCCCGCCCGCAGGTCTGGAAACCTCGACCGCGAAGTAGAATACCGATCGATAATCCCAGAGCGCACAGACCCAGGATCACAACGATGGCAACCAGATATGCCGCGAATGTACTCACATTCGGAACCGTACGCGCGTGACTCTGTGAGGTCAAGAGCGCGGCGGCTGCTGATGGGAGCACCCGGCTGAAAAAATCATCGCGTTCCCTTCGGATGAATTCCAAGATAATCGCCTATGGTCCGGAAACCGATCCGAGAGTTCAGCGAAATCGATTGGGATACCTGGGCGCCCGCCGAGCGGGCGACGCTCCTGTTTGTTATTCGCGGTGGCAACATCCTGTTCATTCGCAAGAAGCGCGGACTCGGCGCGGGCAAAGTCAATGGACCTGGCGGCCGGATCGACCCCGGGGAATCGCCACTGGAGTGCGCCATCCGAGAAGTTCAAGAGGAATTACGAGTCACCCCCGTCCACGTCCGGCCGGCCGGAGAGCTGCTGTTCCAATTCGCCGACGGGCATTCGATTCACGGGTACGTCTTCACAGCCGCCGACGTCCTCGGCGAGGCGCAGTCGACGGACGAGGCGGACCCCTTGTGGACCCCCCTCGATGCGATACCGTACCATGAGATGTGGGCGGACGATCGCATCTGGCTCCCACTGATGATCGAGGGCCGCCCTTTCAAAGGCCGCTTTTTGTTCGACGGCGATTCGATGCTGGGCTACGAGCTCGAGGCTGGAACACCGAACGGTTCCCGGGGGGACCATGGACGCTGATTCCCTCGCGCTGACTCTGTTGCGCGTGGGCGGCGGACTTGCCCTGTTCTTATTTTCAATCCAGTGGATGACCGAGGGCTTGCAAAAGTCCGCCAGCCGCACCTTGCGCAATCTGGTTCGACGGGCCACGAGAGGACGATGGGTCGGCGCCGCGCTCGGGATCGTGCTTGGTTTTCTTCTGCATAGCAGCGCGACAACGGTGATGGTGGTTGGTTTCCTTAACGCCGGCCTGCTCACCTTGTCCCAGGCGATCGGCCCGATTGTGGGCGCGAACATCGGAACGACGCTCTCGATGCAACTGATCTCGTTCAAGGTGGGGCACTATTTTTTCATCCCCATCCTTTTCGGAGCCATAATTCACTTCGGCTTACGGCGACCCCCGTGGAATGCGTTGGGTCAGGCGATTGCGGCGTTTGGCCTACTCTTTCTGTCCATGAATCTCATGAGCGAGGCCGTATCCCCCCATCGGGAGGCGATTCGCCCGCTGGTGGCGGCGCCACAAGGATCTGGGTTTTTCGGCCAGTTGGCCGCTCTGGCGGCTGCTGCTTCAGCGACCGCGGTGATCCAGAGCAGCGGCGCGATGATCGGAATGATTTTCGCCCTGATCGATGCTGGGGTGTTCTCATCGCTCGAGACCGTGTTTCCGCTGGTGCTGGGGGCGCACATCGGGACCTGCTCGACCGCGCTCCTCGGATCGATCGGCACGTCGGTCGAAGCAAAACGGGGAGCCGTGGCGCACCTTCTTTTCAACCTCGTCGGATCCGCGTTAGCCCTCGTCGCAGAGCCACTGCTGATTCCCCTCATCTGCGCCAGTTCGTCGGATCTGGTCCGACAAACGGCCAATTTGCACACCGCGGTGATGGTGATGACCGCCGTCGCGGTGCTCCCGATGCGCCGGCCGTTTGTTTGGCTGGTTTGCAAGCTGATGCCGTCGCGCTCGCCGCCTCAGGCCGGGAGTTATTTGGAAGATGAGGCGATCGCAAAGCCGGAGCAAGCCATCTACCTGGCGATCCGTGAACTGCAACGCGTTGCGGCGCTCTGCGAGCACACCTTCAGGCTCAATGCTGAGATCATGTTTCGACTCAATCCCCGAACGCTTCGAACGATTCGACGCAATGAAGAGGCGGTCGATGAAATTCAGACCGCCCTAAAAGACTACCTGAGGCGCCTCACCACTCGCTACCTTTCAAGACGTCAGGCCATCATGATCCAGCATCTGAACCGGTGCATGGTCGACATCGAGAGGATAGGCGACCATAATGAGAATATCGCGGATCTAACCGAACAGCGTCTGAAGACGCGCGGAGCGGCATTTCCAAGAGAAGCTCAGCAGGCTTTGTTTGAACTGTTTGAACAGGCGGATCACATCCTGCTTCTCGTGATCCGGTCCCTTGATCCGGACCAGAAGGACTTCCAAGGCATGGCCCACCAGATTCTGATCGCCCGAGACAGCTACGCCGAGCGCAGCCTCTCCGCGAAGGCGCTCCTCAACGAAAAAATCATCAACCACGAATGGGCGCCGATCGCGGGCATGTTTTTGAGCGAATACATCGCGGAATTCGACCGGATTGTCCGACACGCCAAGATGATCGCGTTAGTCGAAAGCCACCCATATTTCTGGATCAAGCGGCGCAAGCTGGAGAAAGTAGCACCGGAACTACCCGAACCGCCGCCGGCCCATCAGGAACCCAAGGATTTTCTCGACCAGCTCCACGCGGAGGGTTTTCTCTAACCCGCATGAGGGCGACACCCCGGCGATTGAACCTTATCGGCCGGAGTCATCCTTCGACGTCATTCTACGTAAACTTGCTTGAAATAGCTCCAGAAGGGATGAAATGACCTCGACGTGGGGTGACCGACGGGATTCGAACCCGCGACATTCAGGGCCACAACCTGACGCTCTGCCAACTGAGCTACGGTCACCAATACAAAGGCAAGAATCGTCTGATCGCGCTGAAAATCAACTACAATCCGAGTCAGCCAGTCGCCCCGCCTGTTGACCGAAGAATATCCGGTTAAAATGGTGGGCGTAACAGGACTTGAACCTGTGACCCCTTCCATGTCAAGGAAGTGCTCTAGCCAACTGAGCTATACGCCCGGCAAAAGATGACAGTATCGGATGCGGGCAGGGTGTCAAGACGGTCGAGAGGCCCCGACTGCGTAACAAAAACTTTATGGTGTGGCGATTGCGCCGGCGGAGCGCCGTCCGTATCGTGTTAGGTCGAAAGGAACCATCATGTCGTTGAGCGAAAATTCAGAAATCGTTCCGGAATGTCCTCCGCGGTCGGTAAACGCAATTCGCCGAACTAAAATCATCGCTACGCTCGGACCGGCGACGGAATCGCCCGAAATGATCCGCCGATTGATCGACGCGGGCATGAACGTGGCGCGGATCAACATGAGCCACGCCACGCCGGAGAGCACCCGCGCCCTGGTCAGCCGGATTCGGGAGGCCGCTGTCGAAAGGGGCAAATTGGTCGGTATTCTGATGGACCTGCAGGGACCGGCCATCCGGACGGGCGACCTGCCCACCCAGCTCAACCTGAAGCCTGGAGAGCGGATCGCCCTAACGGTGCGCGGCGAAAAGTCAGAAGAGCAGTATTCCGTGGACGTCAATTACGATCAATTGGTTGACGACATCCGCGTGGGAGACATCGTTGTCGTCGACAACGGCATGATCCAGCTCAAGGTGCTGGAGAAGCGTAGGAATCAGCTTACCTGCGAGGTGCTGACCGAAGGCGTCCTGGGCAGCCGCCGGCACATCAACCTGCCTGGTGTACGAGTGAATCTGCCCGCCCTGACGGACAAAGACATTCGCGATGTCGAGTTGGGCATCGAGCTTGGTGTGGACTTCATCGCGATGTCGTTCTGTCGAGAGGCGGCGGACGTCATGCGGCTCAAGGCGATTCTCGATTATCGAAAAGCCCCGCAGCGCGTGATCGCCAAGCTCGAGGACCAAGAGGGCGTACGCAACGTCAACGCGATCATCGACGCTGCAGATGGCGTGATGGTGGCGCGCGGCGATCTGGGCATGGAGTGCCCCTATGAAGAGCTGCCGATCATCCAGCGGCGCGTGGTCAAACAATGCATCATCCGCGGCAAACCCGTCATCGTCGCCACGCACATGCTGGAGTCCATGATTGAAAATCCCTCGCCGACGCGGGCAGAGATTACCGATGTCTCCAACGCGGTCTACGAGCAGGCGGACGCCATCATGCTGTCCGGCGAAACCTCAGTGGGGCGCTATCCGGTCAAATGCATTGAGGTGATGGATCGTATCGCGCGCCGCGTTGAACGGAGCGGCGGCGCCAACTATGCGGAGGCTGCCCGAATGGACAGCTTGGGCGCCAAGATGGTCAAATCGGCTTTCGTGCTTTCTAAGGAAGTCAATGCGGAAGCGCTGATTGTCTTCACGCGGCGCGGATCGATGGCGAGGAATGCCTCATGGCTCCGCCCCCTGCATTCTCCGCTATATGCTTTCACGGACAGCAAGATTCTGTTGAACCAGCTCACGCTCCACTGGGGGCTCACCCCCTTCTATATGGAATTCGGGGAAAACCCTGAAAGCAACTTCGCCAAGGCAGTTCAAGCCCTGAGGGACCACGGACTCGTTCGCTCCGGCAGCCGCGTTGTTGCCGTGACGGAGGTGGACGTCGGCGGCAAGTTGATCGACACCATCCTGATGGAGACTGTCGAGTGATTCGCCGCGAAGTTTCCTAGTCGGCGACCCAGGCGGTCTGTGAAGGGCGTTTTCGGGGCGGGATGCGGTCGGAGCGCGCGGTCGCGTAAATATACGCCGTCATTCCGCCGACACACTGGAGGGACGCCGGATTTGGGCGTGACGTGTACGCCTCCCGAGAACCGAAACCATTCTGGACTGAAGATTCAAAGCTTTCGGACGGGGTCGCGCGCTCGCGAAAATAGCGGCCTTGCCGGATCCATCTGAATAGTGCGCGCATCGTGGACCTCATGCGATGCGCGGCCGATTGTCGCTCGGCCGCATCAGAGCGGTACGGATTTTTCGGCCCATCCAGTCCCGACCGTGGAGCGCAGCCGCGGCGGACACCGCCGCTTCGTCATCCATCAGTTCCACCCAGCCGAATCCCAGAGAACGGCCGCTATCGCGTTCGCGGATGATCTTCGAGATTGCCACTGGACCGAAAGACGCGAACAAGTCCCGCATTAGCGATTCGTCAGCAGTGAAAGGAATGTTTCCAACAAAAACTTTTGGCATAAGATCAAAACAAACGGCTAATTTCAAAATAGTTACACTTGGTGTGCTGACTTGTCGAGCGGGAGCTCGTGAAACTGTCATGACTCTTTGAGAATGTCCCCTCGCAAATTCGATAGAAATAACCCAAGGGCGGCGGCTGGAGGGGCGCTGCCATGGGAGAACTTCGAATGGGTCAGATGGAGCGAACGGGCTGAAGGCGATGGGTCGGGAGCGGGCGTACGAGGCATGCGCAGAACGCTATTCGAGGGTTGGGCCGACAGCGCCGGCAACAGCGTTATCCTCATGATGTGTAGCTGGGCTGGTTGAGCGACGGAAATTTCCGGAGCCAACGGCACCGGCTACAGCATCATTTCCGTCCGACCCCGATACTGGTTTTCTGAGATCAGATCGCGATTGCAAATTCGAAGGCCAGCCCTTTGCGGCTGACGAATTTTTTGCGGGAGGCGCCGCCCATGTGGGGGCGGCCTGCATCGCTTGCCCTCCCCAAATGACCGGCAGAGAGGAACGGCTCATCCCGAGGGGTCGCAACGGAGGGCGCCGTTCCACCGGCGCCGTCCCGGATCATATTTTCGGACGCCGAGGAAGGCGTCCTTCCAAGTGAGGAGGAAGAGCGTCAGGGCGAAGGCGTGCTCACGCCCTACGGACGACGTTGAGCGTGAACGTGAGGATTGTGAACTCAGCGTAGGCCGTGGGGCGAGGTCTGCGGAGATAGTGCTGGCGTCGCGGATGGGCGCGCGGGCTACGGGGTCGGCATCGCCTCGTCGGCATCGCCTCCGCCCGCCCGCCTATCCGGAAAGCGGACATTTCTAACGAGTCAAAACAGAGGACATTCAGAAAGAGTTTTGACAGCGGGAGCTTGTGAAGTGAGGACAAACGAGGGCATAAACCCCACGCTGATGAACCGAACTATTGCCATCGTGGGCCGACCGAATGTTGGCAAGTCGGCGCTGTTCAACCGGATTGTTGGCCGGCGCATTGCGATCGTACACGATCAACCCGGGGTAACGCGCGACCGAATCGTGGCGGAGGCGGAGCATCGGAACCAGCGGTTCGAAGTGATCGACACTGGCGGACTGGGTGCGATTGACGGCGCGGCTCCGAGCGACGAAATCGCCGCGGCGGCGCGCGCACAGGCGGAGATCGCTATCGCCGACGCGGCAGTCATCGTTTTTGTCACCGATGCGACGGCGGGCATTACCCCGCTGGATCGGGAGGTTGCCGACCTCCTGAGAAAGTCTGGGCGCCCCGTCGTGCTCGCCGCCAACAAGGCCGACAACGAACGCCTCGACGCGCAGACGCCCGAATTTGACGAACTGGGTTTTCCCACCTTTCCCGTATCCGCGCTCCACAATCGCGGTGTGGACCGCCTGCTGAACGCGGTGCTTGAGCGCCTTCCGCCCGGCGCGTCGCCAAGCGCGGCCGAACCTCTCCGGGTAGCCATCGTCGGAAAGCCGAACGCGGGCAAATCTTCGTTCATTAATCGGGTTCTGCAGAGCGACCGCGTGATTGTATCTCCCGTTCCGGGCACCACTCGCGACAGCATCGAAATTCCCTTCACCATCGGAAAAGGGCCCCAGGTGCGGCACTACCGGCTTATCGATACCGCCGGCCTCCGCCGGCTGCGGCGAGCCGAGGATCCCATCGAGCGGTGGAGCATCCTCCGCGCGGAGCAGAGCATTGAGAGCGCGGACGTTGTGGGCCTAATGATCGACGCCGCCCAAGGGCCTACGGAACAGGACAAGAAAATTGCCGGCAAGATCCTTGACGCTCGAAAGGGCTGTGTTGTGCTCGTCAATAAATGGGATCTTGCCGCTGGAGAATCGAAAGTTTCCCAGCGTGAGTACGAGGAGGCGTTGCGCCGCGAACTCTATTTTCTGTCCTTTGCGCCCGTCGTCTTCGTGTCCTCCACCACAGGCTATCATGTGAGAAGGGCGATTGAGACGATCGATGCGGTCGCAGCGCACATTTCGACGACGATCCCGACCAGCACCCTGAATAAGATCCTGCATGACGCAGTCGCTCGGGTCGCCCCGCCGCGCGTGGGCGGGAAACGACTCAAATTTTATTATGCGGTGCAGACCGGCACGCGCCCGCTGCGCTTTTGTTTTTTCGTGAATCAGCCGGAATTGTCTGTGCCTTCCTACCAGGCGTATTTGATCGGGGCAATGCGCGAGGCGCTTGGACTGGAAGGTGCGCCCATTGTCGTTGTCTATCGCTCAAGCCATGAGCGCTAGACGTTCCCCGGATAGGGGCCGTTTGCGATGAATTCGAAACTGCCCATTTACGACATCGAAGCGACACTTGCCGACGCGTACCGCCGTTCTCGTCGCCTGCTCATCCGCGCGCCGACCGGGTCCGGTAAATCCACCCAGGTTCCTCAGATGCTGCTCAAAAACGGGTGTCTCGGCAATGGCCAGGTTGTCGTGCTGCAGCCGCGCCGCATCGCGGCGCGGCTGCTCGCGGCCCGCGTGGCGGACGAACTCGGGGTCCCGCCGGGCCGTGAAGTGGGCTATCAGGTGCGCTTCGAATCCGTGTGCTCGTCAGCCACGCGGATTCGTTATGTAACGGAGGGGATTCTGCTGCGCCAGATGGTCGCCGACCCTTCCCTTCACGGCGTATCCTGTGTCATTTTCGACGAATTCCATGAGCGCCACCTGTATGGGGACATCACGCTGGCGCGAGCGCGAGAGCTTCAACGAACAACACGGCCGGATCTCGCCCTGATTGTGATGTCCGCCACACTCGACCCCGGACCGGTTGCGGAATATTTGGCGCCATGTGAAATCCTTGAATCCGAAGGGCGCACCTTTCCCGTAGAGATTCGGTACCGAGGCAGGACGTCCTCCGGCCATCGCAAAGACGAAGACCCGGTATGGGACCAGGCGGCTGCCGCGTTTGCAGAAATCGCTCGGGCGGGCTTCGAGGGAGACGCGCTGATCTTCATGCCCGGCGCGTATGAAATTCAGCGCACCATCGCCGCGCTTCGCGAAACACGCGAATCATCTGGCCGCCTGCTGTTGCCGCTTCACGGAGAGCTGCCCCCCGACCAACAGGATCTCGCCGTTTCTCGGCATGCGCGCCCCAAGGTCGTGGTCGCGACGAACGTGGCGGAGACGTCCATTACAATTGACGGCATCCGCCTCGTCATCGATTCGGGTCTCGCCCGCATCCCGCGATATGACCCTCACCGCGGCATCAACACGCTCCTGGTGGAAAAAATCAGCCAAGCTTCTGCGGATCAGCGCGCCGGGCGCGCCGGCCGAACAGCGCCCGGGCTGTGCATCCGCCTGTGGAGCGAAGCCGAGCATCGCTGCCGACCCGCTCAGGAAGCGCCGGAGGTGCGGCGACTCGACTTGGCGGAGGCAGCCCTCGTGTTGAAGGCCGCCGGTTTCGCCGACCTTCGGAGTTTTCCGTGGCTTGAGCCGCCGGACCCGCGCAGCCTCGACCGCGCCGAAACCCTCCTGCGCGACCTCGGCGCGGCGGACGAATCGACCGGACAACTGACCGAGCTCGGCCGTCGCATGCTCGCTTTTCCAGTGCACCCGAGGTGGGCGCGGATGATGGTTGCGGCCTCCGAATACGGCGGCGCTCGACAGGTTGCGCTGATCGCAGCGCTCACACAGGGCCGGGACTTGTTTGTGCGAAATGTCGATCGCGAGACCGCCGAGCGCCGAGAAGATCTTTTTGGCGACAGAGACACGTCCGATTTTTTCCCGCTCATGCGGGCCTGGAATTATGCGCTGCAGCACAACTTTTCCACGGACGCCTGCCGTCGGGTCGGCATCCATGCCCAGGCCGCTCGCCAGGTCCTTCCGCTTTTTGAAATGTTCCTGAAATTGTCCACAGCTCAGGGACTGAACGTGGAGGCCCCTCCCGCTGATGATGTCGCCGTCCGCAAATGCATCTTGTGTGGCTTTGCAGACCACGTGGCTAGGCGAGTCGATTCCGGGACCCTGCGCTGCCGAATGGTTCACAATCGGTCCGGCACCTTGTCGAGGTCGAGTGTGGTGCAAAAGCACCCCCTGTTCGTCGCCGCGGATGTGACAGAGGTCGAGGGCCGCGAGGTGGAGGTTCAGCTTGCCCTCGCTACGGCCATTGAGCCGGAGTGGCTTGGCGAAATCTTTCCCGGAGCCGTGCGATCAGAGACGGTTGCCGTCTGGGATTCCGAATCCAAGCGGGTATTCGCTGAAAACAGAACACTTTTTCGAGATCTGATCCTTCAAGCGACCCGCTCGGACCGCCCTCCACTGGAGCAAGCAGCGAGGATACTGGCGGAGCGCGTGGCGAATGGCGAGTTGAAGCTCAAACGCTGGGATGAGTCGGTCGAAGAGTGGATTACCCGCGCCAACTGCCTCGCCGCTTGGTGCCCCGAACTAGGTCTGCCTATCCTGACAGCCGCCGACCGAAAAGAAATTCTTTCTCAAATTTGCAAAGATGCAAATAGCTATAAAGAAATCAAAGATCGCGAGATAAAACCGATTTTGATGAACTGGCTGACAGCGGAGCAACGCCGGCTGTTGGACACGCACGCGCCGGAACGAATCCGACTGCCCACCGGTCGAACGGCGAAAGTTTCTTACTCAAATGACAAGCCTCCGTACTTTTCGGCGACGATTCAAGATCTGTATGGAATGGTCCGCCTGCCTAAGGTTGCGATGGACCGAGTGACTTTAGCGGTTCAGATCCTCGCGCCAAACCAAAGGCCCGTTCAAATCACCCAGGATCTGGGGCGTTTTTGGAAGGATCATTACCCGCGAATCAAGCAGGAGTTGCAACGAAAATATCCCAAGCATGAGTGGCGATGATTTGCTTCCCAAGAGGCATGAATCCGCAAAGCAAGGCACGAATTCTGCTCAGAAATCAGTTGTGGTATGCCAGTGTTGCGGACCCTTCCATGCCTGTGTCTTGCAGCGGGTCTCTTGGCGCTCCGAGACGCAGACCCGCTCAGCCGGATTGGTCCGTCTGAGGCTTGTAGGGGGGAAGATCCCTCCTCAAATTTGTCGTCTCCTTGCTCCTGCTGTGAACCGGTGACGTCTGCGGAGTCACCCTATTCCGATATAACGCACCCGCCTCAGTCCGCAGGGCCGTCTGACGAACCGTTCGAGGCTTTTGAGAATTGGATGTACGATTGGGTCGCGTCCGGCAGCAGCCGCCAGGCCGCCATGCTTGATAAAGGGATCGCGCTCGCAGCCGCTCGCCGCACCGCTCTCAAGGAGTTGATCCGGCAAAATCCCAAAGAGGCGCTTCGTCGGGCGATTTCATATCGCGTTCGCCGGCTTCTCCCAGCAGAAGTGGAGTCGCTTCTCGAAGAGCCTGTGCATGCGGCTGGGCGATACGAAGTCATGGTCATGTGCGGTTTGCCTGAGCGTTCGAACGGAGGCCTTTCGAGATTTTTTGATGATGGAAATCGAAGGTTTGCCGTCCACACCTATGGCAGACGGCTGGACGTCACCAGCAAATTCAAGCTTTCAGCAATTGGTATCGCCGTCGACGACCAACTCGCTTTGTCGGACGAGCCTGTACGCGTGATTCCCGCGGATGAGGCCGTCATACGCGGGCTGGAGCCTGGCAAAGTCTGGGTTGAATCGATGGGTGAGGTCCTCGCGTTTGAAAACGCCGGCGCCGTGGAAAAATGGGCTGCCGCCCTCCGCGCGGCTGAAGATGACATTGACCCGGCCGCTCAGCCCGACCCGAGTGGAGGCGGAGGTGGATCCGGCAGCGGCCAGCCTGGCGCTTCGTCCTATACCACGGGCTCGAAGACGATGCTCTTCATCGTCTGCGATTATCCCAATGCCACCGGGTTTCCCGACTCCATCTCCGCGGTCTCCAATGCGATGGTGAATGTCGCCGAGTACATGAAAGATGCGTCCTTTGGCCGATTGATGCTGACCATCACCGTGGTGCCCGAGATCGTCCGGCTGCCCCAAAACGGACAGTACTACACAAATCGATTTATCGAACTGCTCGATGATGCCCGGCGAGCGGCAAGACAGGCAGGCTACGACGCAAATAACTATGACTTTTATGGCGTATTATCGGCCGAACATTCGACCTCCAACAACCGGATCGATTTCCCCTATGCCGGCATCGCATGGATCGGCATGCCAGGATTCCACGTTGTCCACCCTCACTACACCCTTCGCACGACCGGCCATGAATTCGCGCACAACCTGGGACTGTTTCATGCAAATTACTGGCGGACCGATTGCGACACGCCGATTGGGCGGGATTCGGCGCCAGGCGGTTACGTTGGCGATGAGGTCAACGCGGAATGGACGGAATACGCTCACCGATTTTCCCTCATGAGTTCGCAAATCAGCCCGGATATGAACGATCGCACAGCGCATTTCGCCGCGGGCGAAAAACATCGGCTCTCTTGGATCGGGACGAACCAGATCGCATGGGTGACCAACAGCGGAATCATCCGCATTTATCGCCATGATCATCGGTCTGCGACACAAGGCCCCTTTGCGGCGTGTATTCAACGTCCTTCCAGCGACTACACGGGCAACCAGCGGCAGTACTGGCTCACCTATCGCATGGCCTACACGACCAACGAATGGCTGCGGCACGGTGTCCAAATCGACTGGCAAAAACCGAATTACGGACAGGATGGTGTCATCCTCCTTGACATGACGCCCTATTCCAATGACAGCCAGGGCTTTCCCGCATTTCTTGCCGACAATCTAGACAAATGGGATGCCGCCCTCCTGCTCGGCCGAACGTTCAGCGATGAGGCGGCCGGAATCCACATCACCCCTGTCGCCAGGGGAGGCGCGACGCCCTCCGAATGGATCGAGGTTTATGTTCACTTGGATAGCGGTGAAACAAATCGCCCCCCTCAGCTTCTGTTGACGGCATCCGCAACCAATGGAGCAGTGAATGCAGAATTTGTGTTTACGGCAACCGCATCGGATCCGGACGGCGACTCCCTCGCGTACGCATGGGACTTTGGTCTTCACTCCCAGATTTTTACCCAGACCCTGAACCAGTCTACAGTCACCCATCGCTGGACCGAGGCCGGTGAATACCTGGTACGATGTACCGCGAGCGACAGGAAAGGTGGCCGGGCTTCCGCAGCGATCGCCGTGCGGGTCGGCAACGTCAATCGCTTTCGGCTCGCCGGACGCGTGCTCGCGAATGGATCCCCGATGGAAGGCGCCCGCGTCTCTATATCGCCTGCCGTATGGACGCGTACGCTCAGCGACGGATCATTTCAACTCCTCAACCTGCAAGCAGGGATTTATACCGTCCGCACTCAATGCGCCGGCGCAAAGTTCGAACCGGCGTTCGATAATCCGGTTGCGATCGGCCCCTCGAGGGAGTCATTGGACTTCGGTCTTTCCGGCCCGCCGGGAATCGCTCTAGAATCCACAGACATGCATGTTCTCGAGGGTCGAACGCTCGCGTACACCCTGCGACTGCGAAGCCGACCTTCGACCCAGGTGGTGGTCCGTATTAGCGAAAGATCGTTCCTCACAAATCTTACGGCAACAGTGACCTTCACCCCCTATAACTGGGTTGTCGGTGCAACCGTCTCCGCACAAGTGGTGGACAATCGACTGCCTGGTCCCCCGTTTCAGACCGCCGTGGTTGCCCATGTGGCTATCGAGGGTGATCCAAACTACATCGGGCTGACCGCCGAGCTACGGGTCCGTATCGAAGAAGATGAGGCGTGGGACACCGATATCGACGGCCTGCCGGATGACTTTGAGAGTGCCTACTTCGGCAACCCCGTAATCGCGGTACCCACTGACGATAACGACGGGGACGGATTAAACAATCTGGACGAGTACATCGCCGGCTCCATTCCGATTGACGGCGCCTCTTATCCCCGGACGCAAATGGATCCGGAGATGCCTCTTTGGATTGGAATTCCGACCGTCACGGGCCGCGTCTATTCACTCTTTGCCACCGAAGCGCTGACCGACAATGGGGAATGGCTCGCTGTTCCCCATGCTCAGGATCTGCCGGGCAACGGATCCATCATCTGGATCCAGGTTCCCCATTCGGTGGGCAGTTTTTTCCGATACACAACGCGGTTGGCCCCTTAGCATTTGATTAATGCACGCGGTGGTGCGCCGAATAGAGGGGACCCCACATTTGCGCAGGGAGGCTGCTTATGCCGGGGAAACCCCGAGACGCTCCTCGGTCTCGCGTTTCAAACGCTTCAACTTCCCTGCGAGAGCGAAGCGCTTGGCGGAGGACATCCGGTCGATGAACAACACGCCATTCAGGTGGTCGACCTCGTGCTGGATCACCCGGGCGAGAAAATCACGAAAGGTCTGAATCTTGGACGTGCCGTCGGGCAGTTGAAATGCAATTTCGATTTCGTACGGTCGCTCGATTTCAGCCCGGATTCCCGGAAAACTCAGGCAACCTTCCTCATATAAATCCATTTTCTTCGATGAGTTGCGAATGGCCGGGTTAACGAGCACCAGGGGCATCTCGGCATCCGGGTTCAGACGCTGCCCGTTCTCGTCGAGATCGTAATCGATCGGCATTTCAATGACTGCGACCGCCTGGGACCACCCCACTTGGGGCGCTGCGAGGCCGATGCCCTGGGCGGCGCGCATCGTTTCGAGCATGTCGTCGATCAGCTTTCGCAATTCCATGCCAAAGGCGCGCACGGGCTCGGCTTGTTTGCGTAAAATCGGGTCGCCGTAGTATCGAAGTTCAAGTTTCACGCGCTCACTATATCGGCGGTCCAATCGGGGTACAATCATCGAACGCTTGCCCCACCAAGTGTCAAAACCTACAGTGCAGTCGAATGAATGACTACCTCGTCATTATCCCGACCTACAACGAGATAGAGAACGTCCGGGAAATGGCCGCCGCGATTCACCGTCATGCTCCTTGGGCGGATATCTTGTTTGTCGACGACAACTCGCCAGACGGCACGGGCCAATTGCTCGACCGGATGGCCGCGGAAGATCCCCGCATCCGGGTTCTGCATCGTGAAAAAAAACAGGGGCTCGGCCGCGCGTATATTGCCGGTTTCAAATGGGCCCTCGAACGTCATTATGAATTCATCGGCGAAATGGACTGCGACTTCTCGCACAATCCGGCCGATCTTCCAAAGTTTCGCGAGGCGGCCCAGCAAGCAGACCTGGTTCTCGGCACCCGATACAAAGGCGGAATCCGTGTGATCAACTGGCCGCTTGGCCGATTGATTCTAAGCAAGTGCGCTGCGTATTACGTCCAGATCATCTCGGGAATGCCCTTCACGGACCCCACAGGGGGGTTCAAGTGTTTCCGACGCGCCGTGTTGGAGACGGTCAACCTCGACCAGATCAAATCCAACGGCTACTCCTTTCAAATTGAAATGACGCACCATGCGTGGATGCAAGGCTTTCGAATCGTTGAGGTTCCCATCGTTTTCGAAGAACGCAGGTCCGGCGCCTCGAAAATGAGTTCTGCGATCGTCCGCGAGGCGCTCTGGCTCGTTTGGAAACTTCTCTTTCGCTCGAAATTCCGCCGTTCCCCACCCCGCGAGTATCATCCGAGAAGCGTCGCGTCGCGGGCCGTCCCGGCATGAGTTCCGTGTTCCTCAGCACGCTGGAAGCGCTGCGACCGAAACAATGGACCAAAAACGTCGCGGTTCTAGCCCCGGTTCTCTTTGCGCTCGGGGACCCTTCGCAAGGTGTTGGCCTGCCCGCCATCGCGCGCGCCTTTGCCGGAGTCCTCGTTTTTTGCGTTGCCGCCAGCGGCGTTTACGTGGTCAACGACCTGCGTGATGCGCAGCTTGACCGCCTTCATCCCGCCAAGCGAAACCGGCCCTTTGCCTCCGGCGCGCTTTCCCGTCGATTCGGAATCCGACTGGCCGTCCTGCTGATCGCGATGTCGCTGGCGCTTGCACCGCTTCTTGGCGCGCCTTTTTTCGCCACCATCGCGGGCTACCTCGCGCTGCAGGCCGCCTATTCGTTCGGCCTCAAGGAGTTGGCGCTCGTCGACGTGATGGTCATCTCGATCGGATTTGTGCTCCGGGCGCTCGCGGGTGGTTTCGCGGCCGGCGTCGCGATTTCCCCATGGCTGCTTCTGTGCGCCTTGCTCCTCGCCCTCTTTCTCGCGTTGTGCAAGCGCCGCCATGAGCTCGTCGCCCTCGGGGAGCGAGAGGGCGCCACACGCCCCAGTTTGCGCTCCTACGACCGCCAGTTGCTCGACGTGCTGATCCCGATGATCGCGTCCGCCACGCTCCTCGCGTATTGTCTGTACACGTTCTGGCCCGATACGGTCGAAAAGTTCGGCTCTCACAAGCTCGGCTGGACCATCCCGTTCGTCATCTATGGATTGTTCCGCTACCTGGACCTCGTGTATCGCCGAGAGCTCGGTGACCGACCGGAGCACATTTTGCTGACCGATCCGCCGCTCCTACTGAACCTTGCGCTGTACGGCGCGCTCATCCTCGGCTTGCTGGTTTGGACCTAGGAGATTCGTCGGACCCCATGAGCCAAGATACTCCCGAAACCATCAGCAAACAGGCTGCGTCGAAAAAAATCATCGACGTCGCCAAAAACGTTTATCAGGACATCGTCCAGCGGAGGAAAAAACCCGCCCTCCGATTTCCGATCCGCTCGCTGGCCAATGTCAAGTACGACCCGCGAACGGGCCATTTCGAGATTTTGAACCGAATGGCGACGCGGACCCTCTCTTACAACACCGTCAAAACCTTCGCGCAGTCCATGCGGCTGCTCGCAACGACGAAGAATGACTTGCTCGACAAGAACGATATCGCCGGCAAGCGGGAAATTTATTACAACTCCAAAAGCTGGGGCGAATGCCGATTCGACGAGCAGCCGGAATCCGACACGCTGCTTGATGACATCGAGGCGATGCTCGGAGTGAACCGGGAGCAGCTCGGGTATATCCCGGAGGAACGCGGCGGCGAGGTTTGCGGACCGCTGATCGTGATCGACCAGGACCCCGAATCGGGCAAACCCATCCGGATCGACTGCACCAAGCTCGGCACGGGGGCGTGGAGCATCCCCTCCCGCGTCGAACACCTGAAATTCGAAACCCGCGCGAAGTTTGTGCTCGCCGTCGAAACCGCCTCGCTGTTTCAACGGCTCGTCCACCACCGTTATTATGCGAAGGCCAACTGCATCCTTGTCTCTATGAGCGGCGTACCGACGCGCGCGTGCCGCCGCTTCATCCGCCGGCTTGCGGATGAGCAAAAAATTCCTGTCCTCGCCTTCACCGACGGCGATCCGTACGGCTACTGCAACATCTATCGCACCCTCAAGGTCGGCTCCGGCCAGGCCGCCCACATCAACCGATATTTTTGCGTCCCGACCTGCCGATTCCTTGGCGTGACGCCGCAGGACATCATTGACTACGACCTGGAAGACGCGACGCATCCGCTTGAGGAGGCGGACATCAAGCGCGCAAAAGACGCGTTGAAAAACGATCCGTTCGTAAAACACTACAAGGAGTGGCAGCAGGCGCTCCAGCAAATGATCGACATGGGCGTCCGCATCGAACAGCAGGCATTTGCCAAGCACGGCCTCAACTTCGTCCTCGAACACTACCTGCCCGAAAAAATCAAAAAGGGCCAGTTCCTGCCCTGACCGGCCCGCCATTCTCGCAGGGATCCAGAAAAAAAGCCCCGCCCAGGTTGGGCGGGGCTTTTATCGATCGCCGATCGATCTGTCACTCCGACTTTTGAATGCCCTCAACGCTGAGCTCGATCTTCACGTCATCGGAAACGACCAGGCCACCGGTATCCAGCGTTTTACTCCACGAAATGCCCCAATCCTGACGATTGATTGTCGTCGATCCCTCAAAGCCTACTCGCGTGTTGCCCCAGGGATCCTTGACGATTCCACTGAAGGTGAGAGGCAGGATAATTTCCTTCGTCACTCCTCGCATGGTCAGATTTCCGCGCACCACGAGTTGATCGCCGGCCAGTTCGGCGCCCGTCGTCTCGAATTTGATTTCGGGAAATTGCTCGGCATCAAAAAAATCAGGGCTGCGAAGATGATCGTCCCGCTTCGCATTACGGGTGTTGATACTTGCCGTCTTGATGGTCGCCGATGCCGAAAAATTCGCCGGGTTTTCCGGATCATAATTGAACGATCCCACATATTCGTCAAAGGTCCCTCGGACCGTTGCGACCACCATGTGCCGGACGGCGAACCCGATGTGGGAGTGCGATGGATCGACCTCATACGTCGCGGCGCGCAGGGCGCCGGAGAAGCCTATGGCGATTAATGCAAAAACAGCACTCAGTTTTTTCATCGACTCTTTCTCCTTTGATTGAAGTTGCGGCGCAGAGGGCGCCGAAATTTTTATTCCGAACAATTAAGATGACAAAAGTTCCGACTCAAGAAAACAAATCTCCTCTTCGCGAAAGGGGTTGTACAGCTCGGGCTTGCAGCGGAGCAACCGAACAATCGACCCGAGAAAGTCGGGATCCTGCCATCCCGCTGCAAAGGCGCGAAGCTCCAACGCTAGTTCCTGCAGACGCCCGCGCTCCTTGAATCGGTCATGAAGGATATGTAGGACCAGGTCGCGCTGGTGTTCCACCCGCGCCGCGCGAGCTATATACGGCAGCGCCCGGTGAAAATCAATTTTGGCCAGCGCGCGCAAGGCCTCGTTCTCCTGATCTGAATCCACAAAACGAGCCACGGCCCGGAATACATCGTCGCCCCGGTAGTGCTGCAGCGCAGTAATGAGAGCTCGTGTCAACTGTGAAGGCACAACCTCCCGGTCCAGTTTGGCAGCCAGGACGGACCCGGCTGAAGGCACATGGATGATGGAGCACATGAGAACATCCGTCATAGATCCTTCCCGCAACAAACGGCTGGCCACAATTTCGGCGAGAAGGTTCTGTTCTTCCGGGCAAAGAGAATCGCGATACGCCCGCACCGAGGACAGCCATTCGAAATCCTCGCTGTAATAGTTTGCTTCCTCGAGGCGGGTCAGCTCGTCGGCGATCTGCTCTTTCGTACGCACAGCGTTTTTATCGAAGACAGCCGGTAAACCTTTCAGACAATATTCGAGTGGCAACGCTCAACGCGAACGAATAAATATCTGCCATGCACCCCGGGCTTGGAGCCGCACTGAAAAAATTGCAGGCGGATGGCGCCACATCGGCTCTTCTCGCCGGATTCGAACGAGCCTTCCTGCGCGTCGCCTCCGGGGAATCCGGCTTGATCGCCGAATCCGAGATCGAACCGGTCGGATCGCTGCCAACCGCGGCCGATGCTGCGCACCACACCGCTTCGGGCGAGCGGGCCCTCGCGCAGACCGCCGTCATCAAGCTCAATGGCGGGCTGGGTACAAGCATGGGCCTCGACCGGGCGAAATCCCTTCTGCCCGTCAAGGACGGTCTGACGTTCCTCGACATCATCGCGCGTCAAATTCTTCATCTCCGACAGTTCTGCGGTGCGCCGCTTCCGCTCCTCCTGATGAACAGCTACAACACGGAAGCGGACACGCTCCGTGCGCTGGCGGCATACCCCGCGCTTTCGGAACAGGCGGCGCCGCTCTCCTTCCGGCAAAACCGTATACCCCGGCTTCTCGCGGATACTCTCCTGCCGGTGGAATGGCCCGCGGACCCTTCTAAGGAATGGTGTCCGCCAGGCCATGGCGACCTGTACGCGGCGCTTTTCGGGTCCGGAATCGCGGCACGATTACTGGCAGCCGGAATCCGCTACGCCTTCGTCTCCAACGCGGACAATCTCGGCGCCGGCCTGGACGTCGGCCTGCTAGGTTATTTCGCGGATTCCGGTGCGCCGTTCATGATGGAAGTGACCGCCCGAACCGCCGCCGACCGCAAGGGGGGCCACCTGGCCCGAAAAAAGGGAGGCGGATACATCCTCCGCGAATCGGCGCAATGCCCGTCGGAGGAAGCACACTTCTTCCAGGACATCACGCGCCACCGTTTCTTCAATACGAACAACCTCTGGCTCGACCTGCTTGCCCTCTCCCATTTCATCGAACGGCACGGCGGTCCGCCGGACCTCCCTGTCATGGTGAATCGAAAGACCGTGGATCCCAAAGATCCTTCCACCCCTGCCGTTTTGCAGTTGGAAACAGCGATGGGCGCCGCCATTGGCGCCCTTCCTGGCGCCATCGCGATTGAGGTGCCCCGGTCCCGATTTAGCCCCGTGAAAACCACGGATGACCTCCTCGGTCTGTGGTCCGATGCCTACGCCCTGAGCCTCGACCATCGCTTGGAACTGGTGCCTGCGCGGAACGGAATCCCTCCCGCGATAAAGCTCGACACAGCGCACTACAAGAATTGGAGCGATTTCGCCGCTCGCTTTCCTGACGGGGCTCCCTCGCTGGTCGCCTGCGAATCGCTAAAGGTAGTGGGAGACATCCGTTTCGGGAAGAATGTGGTGATTCGCGGTTCCGTAACAGTGGTCAATCGCCAACCTGCCCAGGCCTTCCTTTCGGACCGAATTCTCGAAAACATCAGCGCGGAACTTTGATAAGCCCGACGAATGTGTATCGTCGGATTACAAATAGCAGCCGAGTTCCGAATTCGACGCGCTTATGAGGAACGATAGCGGACGGGATCTTCGGCCGACTCCAACTCGCCGGATTCCGCAGCCCGGTCCACCAACTCGGCATGCCGCGGCAAAAACGGGCTGATGAAGGCGTAAAACACACCATACGCGCACATGGAAAGCGCCGAGACCAAAGCGATCTCTTCCTTGAGGAAAAGCATCAGAACCATCGCGATGCCGGCGAAGAAAAACAGAGGAGCCTTGGTCGGCTTGCTGTAACGCAAGGTCGAGACCTGCAGAAACAGCATGGCTGTCGACACGGTCCAGACCATCGCGGCGAAGGGCCCGCCCGCCAGCGTGAAGAGATCCTCCCTGAGCAAACCCGTCTGCGTGGCAAAAACCATCATCGCAACCCATCCTGCGTTGACCGTGATCGGCAAGCCCAGATAGCCCTTCTGCCCACGGTGCGGATCCACCACGCGGAATCGCGCCAGCCGCAACGCCCCGGACATTGGCGCAAAACATACGTAAAGAAGACCCCATACGCCGTGGTCCTTCATTACCAACTGGTGGGCAAGTAGTGCGGGCGCCACGCCATAACCGATAATGTCCACGAAGGTATCGAGTTCCGCGCCGAACTTTGTCGCGCCCCGGCACCAACGGGCGATGTTGCCATCAAGCCCGTCGAAAACCAGGCACAGCATGATGAATTGCGCGGCGGCAACAAATTCGCCCTCGACGGCCTTTAGAATGCTCAGCATCGCGCAGCCAAGAGCGGCGAGCGTCAGCAAATTCGGCAAAAGTTTTCGCCACATCATGTAGAATCCCCCTTTCGAATGCGAGCAATCGCGGTAATTCCGGCGAGGACGCGGTCTCCAGGCTTCACCAGCACTTCCACATCCTCCTCCGGGAGATAAACATCTAATCTCGACCCGAATTTCATCATGCCGATGCGCTCGCCCGCCTCGACCGATTGGCCCACCGTAAGCCAATATACAACGCGGCGGACGATCGGACCCACAATTTGTTTGACTAAACATCGCGTGCGGCGGCCGACGATTACAATCGAACTGTGTTCGTTCACGTCGGAGGCCGCCTCCTGTATCGTGAACAGGTGCTTGCCCGGCGTGTAATCCAGCGCCGCGATGGAACCCGCAATCGGCGCTCGGTTCACATGGACGTCAAACGGCGTGAGGAAAGTGCTGATCCGCACGCAGTCGGTCTTGAGGTACTTGTCCTCCCGAAACCGCTCCACCGATCGCACCCATCCATCCGCGCCGGACACCACGGCGCGGGAATCCTCGACAACCGGCCGATCGGGGTCTCGGAAGAAATATGCCAAAAACGCGATGGCCAACCCGCCACTCGCGAGCAATGCCCATGCAGCGACAGAGTACCCGGCGTGACGGGCAATCGCCGACAACACAACGGCTACCGCCAGCACCACGAGCACATGCGACCAAAATCCTCTCGCCACTTTCATGTGTTAGAAATCCGTTAGATACGGACCATCGCGCATTTGGGCGTGATTGCAAGGGTTTTCTTGCGGCCCCAATATTTTGACACGGCAGAAATCGAAATAATTCAAGTGTCTAGCGCGGCGGACCCGAATGTTCAACCCGGCTGCGAAAATCCGGCGGCGCAGCCGCGATTCGCTTCGAGGCGTAATCAAAGAAAACCAGGCCAGTCAGCGCTCGCACCGCCTCCGAGCGATCGGACGCCTTCAGTCCAAGGTATGCCAGCTCAAAGCCGGTGTGCGACCATTCGGAAACCGTCAGTCGGACGAGAAGATCGTCGCCGTAGGTGAGTTCCGACCGGAATCTCACAGCGAGATCGACGAGAATCAGCCCCAGCGAACCCTCAAGCAGTTCCGAGTCATAGCCGAGCGACCGCAACCATCGCACCCGCGCCTCTTGAAGTAATCCGAGAATCGTGTCGTTACCCACGTGCCGGCCGTAATTCAGGTCCGTGATCCGTATCGGGACGACCGTTTCGTATAGCCACGTCTCCGGCAGGATGATTTTCTGTCGAGGCATGCGACCGCCCCTAGTTGCGCGACGTGCCGAACAAAAACTCGAGAGGGCGCCAGACGCGCGCGGACCAGGCTTTTTCGTTGTGTTCGGCCTTCTCGTCGAGGAAAAAGACCAGGTCCTCGTCGATCTCGAACCCCTTTTGCTGAAGGCGCACCAGCATCATCGTGATGCCCGGTTGCAGCTTCTGGTCGATTCCAAGCTCCCCATTATCGATGTACAGCCGAATCGGGGGTCGCTTGCCGCGATGCCGGCGAACCCGATTTTGGATGGGATCCATGAAGGCCGGCGAAAGGCAGGCCGCGCCAAAAAACACATCGGGCCTTTCCCACGCCAGCAAAAAGGAGACGGTTCCGCCCATCGATGCGCCCATCGTGGCCGTGTGTGAAGCTTCGGGTTTCGTGCGGTAGGTTCGGTCCACCAGCGGCTTTACCGTCTCGACGACAAATCTCCTGTATTCCGCGCCTAGCTCTGTCTCCCCATATTCGTCGCGTCGCAACTCGCCGTTGTTGTCAATGCCCACGATGATAATGGGTTCGATCCGTCCCTCGGCAATCAGGCGCGTCGCCTCTTCGTCCATGCGCCATTCCATCCCGAATGCCGAACGCGCAACATCGAAGCAATTCTGGCCATCGTGCATGTAGAGGACGGGATAGCGACGATCGGCGTTGTCTTCGTAACCCGGCGGCAGCCAAACGGAGACGCGTCGCGGCGCAATCCGCCCGCTGCCTATTCCGTCATGGATTCTCAAATCGCCGACCACTGTGGAAACCGCAGCCGCAGCTTCCTGCGCGGAAACGGCGCCCCCATCCGGCGGTTCCGCGTGTGTTGATCCGACGAATAAAGCGGCCATGGCGAGCAGCCAGCGACTTGAAAGGTGCATAGGATAAAGTGGCGGGGGCGACGGGGCTCGAACCCGCGACCTCTGCCGTGACAGGGCAGCGCTCTAACCAATTGAGCTACGCCCCCGCGCGAAGCCCTTCTTATCCCATTCGCGGAAAGGTTCTCTCAAGCAAAATTTTCCCCGTTCGGCTGTTTTTGTCCAGTTGGGTTGTATTTGTCGACCCATTTCGGCAGGGATTGCGCGTCCACACCCCCTCTTCGTCGCCTCAGTTTTTCTGGAGTCAGCAAAGCCCCTAGAACTATACTGTTCACGGTGAACAAGCGGCCCCGATTCCTCGTGCTGCGCGGCGGGGCGATCGGCGATTTCATCGTCACGCTTCCCGTTTTTGCTGCGCTGCGAGAACGATGGCCGACGGCCCAGATTGAACTCATCGGCTACCCCCACATTGCAGAAATTGCCCGGGTCGCCGGGTTGGTCGACTCCATCGGCTCACTGCACGCGGCACAAATCGCCCGATTTTTCGCATTGAATCCAACAATCCCCGAAGACCAGCGCGCGTTCATCCAGTCCTTCGATCTCGTATTCAACTATTTCCACGATCCGGACGGCACCGTGGAAACAAATCTGATGAGAGCCGGCGCCCGTCAGGTGATCAGCGGTTCACCGATCGTCCGCGAGACCCATGCCGTTGACCATCTCCTCAAACCCCTCGAATCCCTTGCGATCTATGCGGCGGGCGCATCCCCGCGGATCGACCTACCGGAGATCGAGCGAGCGGCCGGCCGCGCGCGGCTCGGGCCGCGCCAGCCGGCCTGGATCCTTCACCCCGGAAGCGGCAGTCCTTCCAAAAACTGGCCGGCCGGTCGATTTATCGAGCTCGCGCGTCGCTTGCGAGAAACGGGCCGGCAGCCGTTGTTCCTCGTGGGCGAGGCGGATGCAGCCGCACGGGAAGGAATCGAACGAAACGCCGCGGACATCTCCTTGCTTGCGGGTTTATCCATCCGCGAGGTCGCCCAAATCCTCTCGGTGGCTTCCGGCTACATTGGGAATGACAGCGGGATTACCCACCTGGCTGCGGCAGTCGGGGCGCCAACCCTCGCCCTGTTCGGACCGACGGATCCGGCGCTGTGGGCGCCCCGTGGCGCGCGGGTTCGCGTGTTACGGGCACCAGACAGCCGGCTCGACTCGATCTCAGTCGAGGAGGTCTTTCGGGCGGCTCAATCGCTCGGCGGTTGATGGGCCTTTGATTGGGGGCCCGCCTCCCACGACGCGTGGATCAATCGCAAAATTTCATCCCTCAAATGGATCCGCCCGCGCCCAATGCCGGGGCACTCCGCGCAGGTTTCGCGCCACGCTTCCTCCGAACGCAGGGTTTCCGGCCAGAACGGATAGGTTCGGCAACGGGTCGGCCGCACCTCATAAATCCGGCAGCGGCCCTCTTCATAAAAAACGCATTCGCCGTTCGCTTTTTCAACCAGTGTGTGGCCGTCTTTCCACGGCCGGGTATGGGTCGCCAGAAAGGTATCAAGCGCCAGGCCGAGATGACCGGCAATCCGTTCCGCATCCTGGCGGTTGACGAAAATGATCCCCGGCGCCCCGGTGCAACAGCGGCCGCACCGCACGCACTCGAATCGGACGCCGTTGTCGAACACATACCGGGGTTCACCGGGCCGTCGACCCTCATCGGCATTAGCCATGTCAGCCAGTCTGGGCCGAACCGGCCCTGGAGGACAGTTTTTTCGCGCCAGGGTCCAGGATTTCGCGTTGGCGAGCGGTGGCCAGTTGGGTATGCTTCGTTCCGGATGATTTATCGCGTCATCTTTCTCAACGGAACACGCACGGGCGAGCGCATCACCGTGAGCGAGCAGCCCATGTGCATCGGTCGCGACCCGGCTTGCGCCATCCATGTGCCCGACGCCGAAGCGGCATTGCGCCATGCCGAACTTGTGCAGCGCGGCGATGAATTGTTCATCCGCGACCTCGGATCGATGAACAAAATCCTCGTGAACAAGCGCGAAGTCTCGGAAGCGCGCCTGAAACACGGGGACGAGTTTGAACTCGGCCGGACCCGTTTTCTGGTCCAGGCGCTTGTCCAGGCCGAGGTCAGCGGGCAACGCGAGCGCCGCCGACGCCGCCAGGCTGCTTGGGCCATCGCTGCGCTGCTTCTACTCGGGCTAGCCGCCGCGTTATCGGCCCGCTATGTGCCCCGCGGGCCCAACGCGCCGGTCGAGACGTCAGGACTCCAGCCGCCTCCGACCAATCCCGCCATCGTCGCGCGCACCACGCCCGTCGTGCCGCCCGCCCTGACGGAAGACCTGCGTCTGTTGAGGGAAGACCTCCGAGCCATTCAGGAAACCGTCCGCAACCTGAATGCCCCCACACCACCCCCGCCCACCGCCCTGCCCACGCTCAACCCTCCCGCCGCGCCCAAATCGCCGCTGGAAGAAGCCGCCGAACTGATCGGCCCCGCCCGCGAAGCGATCGCCGCCGGCCATCTGGTCGAGGCCGACCGTCTTCTCGCGCACATCCAGTTTATCGCGCCGGATTTTCTCCCCGCTTACGAAGAGCGCGCGAGAGTCCTCGAAAAACAGGGCCGCCTTGCCGAGGCGGCCGCCCAGTGGTCGGAAATTCTGCGGCGCAGCGCGCAATCCCCCCTGTACCAACGCGCGGTCGCCGAACGGATCCGCCTGAGCCAGGCCATCCAGCCGGCGCCACCCCCTGAGGAAGTGGCCGTGAAGATCCAGTCCGTTGTACAAACCCGGTTCCCCGGCAGCGAGGACATGGACGAGATGCGCGTCCTCAACATCACACTGTCTGCGCCGCCCGACCAGCGCGTGGAGTTGGAGAATCTCCGCGTTGAAGCGAACTTCTTTGAAAGGGACCGCGCGACGGGAGAAATCCTACCCTCCCCGGGCCGCGTGTCGGTAGAGCCGATCGGCCCTTCGGACAGCGGAGCTCCGGGCGAATTCGTCGTCACGGCCACCTGCGTGATCCCCAAAGGCGTCCGGGAACAGCAGGCCGCCGAAGGCACGCCCCGCTCGTTCCACGGTTACCAGGTCCGGCTCTACCGCGGAGGCGAGCTCCTCGACGAATACGCCCAGCCGCGTTCGCTCGCGGGATCGCCCGTGCCCCCCGTCGCGGACGCGCGCCGGGCCGAAGCCGCGCCGTGACCGCGCCCGCAAACAGGCGAGAGCGCATTTCCGCCTGCATCATCGTCTTCAACGAGGAAAAGAAGATCAGGCGGTGCATCGAAAGCGTCACCTGGTGCGACGAAATTGTCGTCCTCGACAGCTTTAGCACGGATCGCACGGTCGAAATCTGCCGCGAGTACACTGACCGCGTCTTTCAGCACGTGTGGCTCGGCTACGTCGGCCAGCGAAACCTCGTGCGAACGCTCGCGCGCTACAACTGGATCCTGAACATCGACTCGGACGAGGAGGTCTCCCCCGGCCTCCGCGAGGAGATCCTCGAGGAATTCGAAAACGGGCCCCGGTACCTCGGCTACGAATTCCCGCGCCAGGTGTACTACCTCGGCCGGTGGATCCGCCACGGCGAGTGGTACCCGGACGTCAAACTCAGGCTTTTTCACAAGGATTACGGCCGGTCCGAAGGCGAAGAGCCGCATGACAAGGTGGTCGTCAACGGCCCTGTCAAACGCCTCAAAAACCCTCTCTGGCATTACACCTACGACGACCTGCGCGACCATCTCGACACGCTCGACCGCTTTTCAACCATCTCCGCTCGGCAAAAGTTCGTTCAGAATCCTCGCTTCAATCCCCTCGACCTCCTGTTCCGCCCCCCTCTGCGATTCCTCAAGGGCTATTTCCTCAAACATGGCTTTCTCGACGGCTGGCACGGCTTCATCATCGCAGTCATCAGCAGTTTCGGCGTATTCATGAAATACGCGAAACTTTGGGAACTCGCCCTCCGGAAGAAAACGGATTTCGATACGTTGCCCGAACCCGGGACGGGACCCGGCGCATGAAGGCGACCCCGGCCGCTTTTCCAGAGCATGGAAGCTCCATAAAATTTTTTTACAGACGATGGAAATCAGCCGCCCTTGCGGCGCTCATTGCCGTTGCATGTCTCTCCACTGCGGCCGCGGAAGAGACTGCGCCGTTGATCGGTATCCGACTGGCCCGATTCGATTGGGATGAATATGAAGGCGGATCGCGCATCTTGAAGGAAGAGGGCTATCGTTTGTCCCTCGGAACCCGCGGCGGAGCCGGCCTGGCGTCGCTGCACGTCCTGTGGCGAGCCGAGGCGATGGCCGGGCGCGCGGACTACGACGGCCGGACTATCGGCGGAGAACCCTTGACGGAAACGACGGAGTACTATGGGCTCCGCGTTGAGACGGACGCGCGAAGGCGCCTGTCGCCCGACGAAAGCGGCTTCCGCGCCGTTCCGCTGCTTGGCGCGGGAGTCCAATCCTGGCTGCGCCGACTCGCCGGCGGCGAGCCCGAACGCGGCGGTTACGACGAGCTCTGGCTCATGGTCTACGGCCGGCTCGGCGCGTATGTGGAACAGCGCCTCTCGCCGCAATCGGCCCTGTTTGCCGTGGCCGCCCTGCGACCGCCAATCTACAACACGGCGCACTATAGCCTGCGTATCCGGGAAGACCGAACCTTTTCACTGAAGCCAGGCCGGCAATGGACGTGGGACTGCGAGGTCGGCTGGCGTCACAAAAACTACCAATTCGCCCTCTTCCTCGAAACCTACGCCTTCGGGCGCTCGGAACCCCGCTTTTTCCCGCCAATCGAGGTCTACCAGCCGGAGTCCGAGGGCGTCGTAGTCGGCGTGGAATACGCTGTGTCGTGGTAGGGCGTCCTGAAAAGCCCCGCAGACCCTTCCGCAGTTTTCACGAGCGGGAATAAACCGACGTTAGAACACTTGGATGGCGTCCGCGTTGATAACCAGCGCGCCCTCACCCGAACGATTTGCCACGCGCCCTTCAACCCGAACTCGCGCCTGTTCGCGCAATCCGCCCACTCCGCGGAGCCCCACGGGCAGAACTCGGCCGTCGGAGTCGACGATTTGGACGATTGCGGTATTTTCCCGGAGCGTGTCGGGCTCCTCGCAACACGCATCCCATGGCGTCGGACAGGAATCGGCGTGTAGCTCGTCGCAGGTTTCGATCCGCTCAGGATCCCCAATCACAAAGGCCGCCCGTCTTTCGATAAACGGGTTTTCGCTGCCGATGATGGCGGCTTCGATGACTACTCGATCCCCGGCTCCGGCTTTCTCGCGAACTTCCCGGATCGGCAAAGCTCCGCCTTCGCCGGAAATTTTTCGGAATAACGCCAACACAGCAGGCGGGATCTCGCCCGCATCCGCGGAAGGCGACTCTTCGCGTGACGGCCCTTTGCCACACCCGGCCGTGGAGAGCGCGACAAGGGCAATCAGCGCCACTCGTGTTTGAGCGATTCTCTTCATGATCATACCTGTTCCTCCTAAGTTAGTCCCGAAGCGCCTGCGGTAGCGGAGGCCTAAGGCAGCGAAACGCGGGTGGGAGTGTTCCGAGCACACCCAGCAGCACGCCGGCCGCTAGACCGACGCCGAGCGTCTCCGGGCCGCAGTCCGGTTCAAAGGCGCCCGCGCCAATATAAACCACGCGGCCCGACAACACGGCGAGAAGCGCCGCCGCGCCTAGCAGCGTTCCCGCCGCCGACGTCAGCATGGACTCCTGAAGAAACGAGACAAACACCGCAGCGCGCGAAAAGCCGATGGCTTGGAGAGTGGCGACCTCGCGAACTCGCGCTGCAAAAGCCGCATGGATCGTGTTCAGGCCACCGAAGAAGGCTGCGGTGGCAATCAGGAGCGCCGTTGCCCAGGTCATCCATCGAATCGGCGCATAAAACCAGGACAGCTTGGCATAATAGGTCTTCTCGGGAATGGCGCTCAGCTCAAGGTCGATCCGTTGCCGGGTGAAGAGTTCCACATCCACCGGGTCGCCGTCATCCAATCGCACCACAATCGCGCTGTAGGTTTCGCGGCGGGCCAGCGCGAGCAACTCGTGGAGATTCATCCAAATCTCCGATTCAAACACCGAACCCGGCGCGGCGAACACACCCGTGATCCGGAGAGCGGCGTCGTCGACCTGCAGCGTGTTGCCGGGCCGCAGGCTGTCCGCGTCGACACCAAGTCGCCGCCATGCATGGCGCCCGACCATCGCCTCGCCCGGTCCGGGAAAACGCCCGTCGAGCAGTACAACTTCCGGATGGACCAGCAACGCCCGCTCGTCCACACCGCGCAGAAATGCCTTGGCGCGAATGCCAGCGACGCCGACTTCGGTCATGTGCACAATCTGCGGCGAAAAGGCCCGGACGCCGAGCGGAGCATAGGCGCCCGCGATGCTCGCCTCCGCGATCCCCGCCGCGCGCGCGGGGATTTCGCTGCGCTGTGTGCTTTCCTCGCTACCCGCGCCAAGGATCAGGACATTTTTCTCGCTACCGCTGGCGGCGAGCATCCGCCGCATGCCCTCATTCAGCGCATGCGCGCCCATCGCAAGGAACACGACCAGCGCGCTGCCGAGGATCAGTTGAACTAGCCTCGAAACGGACCGATACAGATTCCGCACCGCATACTGCAGGGGGAGAAGCGCCATGGCTCAGCTCCGGAGACTCGCCACAATGGGTGTGCGGGCGGCAATCCACGCCGGCGCCGCCGCCGCTGCAGCGCCCAGCCCCAGCGCGATACCCAGGCAGTCTGCGAGCAGGCGGGGATCAGCCGTGAGCGAGATAATCTGTCCCTCGTTTCCAAAGGTGAAACGGCCCGCCTCAAAAAAGATCCAGGCCGCGCCCGCGCCCGCCGCGCCGCCCGCCAGCCCTAGCAGAATGCCCTCCAGAAGGACCAGCCACGCCACCGCGCCGGATGAGTAGCCGAGCGTCTGTACGATAGCCACCTCTCGCACCCGACCGCGAACCGCGAGCAGGACGGCATTCCCGATAAGGCCCAGCACCGCGACCACGGCGCCATAACCGATCCACTTCGAATAATCGGACAGTTCCACGAGGTCGCTCGCAGCCTGCGCGAAAAACGCCTTTTCAGGCGTAGTTTTCGTGGGCTCAGGGGCCGACCGAAAGCGAGCGTCGATCGCGTCAGCCACCGCAAGAAGCTCCGAGGGATCCTCCACGCGCACGTTGAATTGGGTCACCTCGCCAAGCCCGCGGCCGCTCGCCTGTTGCAAAAATGGCAGATGCACATAGGCCACCGAATTGTCCTGCGGGTTCGGCGAGGACAAAATGCCCGAAATTCGAACGCGGACACCCGCCGCTTGAAAGACATCGCCGGGCGCCAGGCCGCGGCGTTTTGCAAACTGTTCTCCAATTAGGGCGCCGTCATCGGCGCGCATCCAATCTTCCAGTGATCCGCGCACGATCCGGATTTCCGGCGCGTACCGAAGAAGCTGGCGGGGCGGAACGCCGCGGAACGTGATGACATCGAGGCTCGCCCCGCAATTGTTCACGACGATCTGGATCGGAATTACCTCCCGAACGCCGGGCACACGCCGAATCTCGTCCTCATAATGCAGCGGCAAACGGCTCGCTGCGGGGCAATACCGATTCTCCCGGTACACGACGAGCGTGGTATCCTCGGCGCCCAGGGTCGTCGCGCGCGCGACGGCGGATCGGAGCGTCTCCACGGCGGCAAACACAAACATTCCCATCGCAATGCCTGCCGCGGTCAGTAGCGCGCGCATGCGGCTGCGGACAACCTGCTTGGCTGCCAGCGGGATCATATTGATGAGCGTTTTTCCGTTCAGTTGCATGCTGAGGCCTCCAGCAATTTGCCTTTCTCCAGATGCAGCACGCGCGACGCGGCCGACGCGGCGCGGGCGTCGTGGGTGACCATCACGATCGTTTTTCCCCGTTCACGGTTCAGTCGCCCGAGTAGCCCAAGAACTGCATCGGCCGATTCGCGATCCAAATCGCCCGTAGGCTCGTCCGCGACGATGAGGGGAGGGTCGGCCACGATCGCTCTCGCGATGGCGACCCGCTGCTCCTGGCCGCCCGAGAGTTCACGCGGAAAGTGATGCATGCGGTCTGAGAGACCTACGAGTGAAAGGGCCGCTTCCACGCGTTCGCTGCGCTCCCGCCGGCTCATCGGATGGAGCAGCAGCGGCAGCTCCACATTTTCGAATGCGGTCAATGTTGGAACGAGGTGATAAAGCTGGAATATGTAACCAACCGTCCGCGCGCGCCATGCGGCGAGCGCGCCGCGGGACATTGCATGGATCGCTGCGCCGTCGATGATGATCTCGCCCGCTGTGGGCTGGTCGATGCCCGCAAGCAGGTTGAGCAGCGTCGACTTGCCCGACCCAGATGGGCCCATCAGCGCGAGAAAATCGCCACGAGGAATTTCCAAATCCAGATTCTCCAGCGGCGTGACCCAAACCGGACCTTTTCGAAAGCGCCGGGTCACGCCCCGGCAGATGACGAGCAGACCATCCTTGCTGTTCACGTGACGCCTCCTTTGGAATCGACTCGTTTCTCCGCCACCCGAGCCCCCGGGCGAAGCCGCTCGACGCCTCGGATCACCACCTTTTCCCCTGCGCGCAGACCTTCGATCACTCGGACCCAGCCGTCCCTCTCCTCGCCGGAGAGACGTATGGTCCTCGGCTCAGCAATACCCCGTAAGGCGTCGACCACCCAGACAAAGGAGCCGCCCTGCGAATCGGTCTGACGCGCCACCTTGGGAATCCAGAGGGAAGCGGACGGCACCTGCGCGCGGGCACCCCGTTCCGTTGCCACGAATTCGACTCGGCAGAGCATCTCCGGGCGCATGCGTGGATCCGGATCGAACAGTGCGACCTTCACCTGCAGCGTGTTACGGGAGAGGTCGGCCTCGCCAACGATTCGTGTGACCACACCCGTGAAAACCCGGTCGGGAAACGCGGCCGAAGTGATTCGCGCCGCCATGCCCGTCTGGAGCTTTCCCGCCTCCGCCAAGGGAACATCGGCGCGAACCTGCAGGCGTTTCGGATCGTACAGCGTCATAATGGTGGACCCATCCGGTTCGTCAGAGGCCACCATCCGTTTCATGCCGGGGCTGACATGGCGCCGCAGCACGATCCCGTCGATGGGCGAGACGATGCGCGTGCGCTCCAGGTCGATTCGCGCCTGTTCAAGCTCCGCGTGGGTTCGTTCTTCAAGAGCGCGCAGGCGGTCGATCAGCCGCTGATGGGATTCGAGCTTGAGCCTTGCCGCCTCAACCTCGGCGGAGGCTTCCTCTTCTTCGAGGACCGCCGCGACGCGTTCCGCCTCGGCCAGATAGGAATCCTGCAAGGCCTGCGCACGACGGGCACGATCCTGCGCGGCCTTGCGCCGCGCCTCCGCGGCCAGCCACTCGGCTTTCATCTGCTCGTGCTCGATTTCGGCAGCCTCGGCCTCCGCGCGGGCAGCCTTCCACTCGGCCTCCGCCCGCGTCACAGCCAACCGGAAATTGGTCTCATCGAATCGAGCAAGCAGGTCTCCAGCGCGGACCGCCTGACCCTCCAATACCTCCACACTGGCGATAAACCCATCGATCAAAGCCGGAACGCGAACAGGATAGGGATCCGGCTCGATCCAGCCTGAAGCCTGAGCGATGGAACGCACCGCTGATTCGCCTTCCGGAAAGGATTCAACGCCCGTATTCGCCATCAACAGTGCGGGGTGAGTCTCGACCGGTACCCGCGGCCGTAACCGGTCGCCAAACACCGCAATCGTGAGCGCGCAAAAACCGATAACCAGCAAAGTAGGCACCAAAACCGGGCCGGCGGCTCGGCGTCGCTTGCGATCCGCCGCCGGCAACCCCTGCAAACGATCAAAGGATTTGTTTGAATCCACCTGGTGATCCATTGAGAGACCCCTTTCGCCAAAAAGCCAAAAAGGCTCAGTTGAACATCAAAAACCGGAACATCCGGCCGAATAGCCGGCTGAAAGAAGGATCCGGCGACGTCTAAATGAGGAATATTCGAAGCGTCGCGAGGCGACGGAGTGAATCCGAAGATCTAAATTCGGTCTGACGCGGGAGGGGCCGCTCGAACGCTCGGATTTGCGTGTCTTGGATACTTCCCCGCAGTGCAGGGCATTCCGTCTCGATGTGAGTTCGCACGGGCGCCGCCGTCCGATCCGTTGTCATCGGGACCTCGATGCAACAAGAGGCATGAGGATTGTGAGCATCCGCGCTAGACGCCTCTTGCACGCAGCAGGCCGTCTCACAATCGGGACTCAAACAGACGCGAGCAAACAGTGACGTTGGCAGCGCGAGGAAGACAACAAGAATGATCTGAATCGCCCCTTGCACAGCGTAAATAATAGAGTAGCTGATTGAAGAATCAAGAGACGATTATTCGCGATACGCCGTGTAGCCGTGCGGCGAAAGCAAGATGCACAGCCGTGTCTGCGGATCCCGAAGTCGATGGTCGAACACCACCGGAACCAAGGGAAACGTGACCACCGCGCGCCTTCGCTGGAAATAGGCCCTTGTATCGACCATCAAGCGGTAGGTCCCTGCAGGTAACGCGGCGTCATCGGGCAACCACGCGCCGGAGCCGCCATCCGCACCGGTTAGCGTTTCGGTGACGGTGCGCCAATCGCGATTCGCTTCCCAAAACTGGAGGACAACGTGGATTCCAGCAGCCGGTCGGCCATCTGTTGAATCAATCAGGCGCACGGTGATGGGACAAGCCATGGCGACGAATCCTAATCGTTGTTCGAGGAAGGATTTGCGAGGGTCTCTTCGCGAAACAGGGCGCCGAGGCGGATCTTCATCCAGGACAGCAGCTCTTCTGAGGCGGCTCGGATCTCTTCCTCCTTTCGGTTTCTCACACGGGCGCGAGCGATCTCCAGCAATGTCTCCACGCTACGTCCCACAGGGCATATCACGAGGGGAAAGCCAAATCGACGTCGAGCCTGCTCATCAGCCCGGGCCAGCTCGTCCAGCGCGCCCGACCGCCCCTTCGCCCTTCGACTCAATGTCCGACCCGCGGTCGGCTCGAAGGTTGAGAGGTCCTCCTCACGGTGCAGCTCAGCGAGTTGAACGATCCCCGGCTGGCTTTGAAACGCCTCGAGCCGATCCGCGGGATCCAACCTCGCGAAAATTTCAGCAGCCGACTCCAGAACGGAAGCCAGCGAGGGATACGGTCGCCGCGCGGCCATCAGCATGGCCCACCTTCGGGAACCACAACATTTAAGCAAATCGCGGACGGCTTCGTCCGTCGAAAGGGCATTAAATTGAGATATTCTCATGGTCCGCCGTGCGCTCGGACAGATACCGCTGCGCCCAAGCCAGCTCGCGCGCGATGCTATCGACCACACCCCCCTCACGCAACTCCGGGGGCAGGACCTCAAAGGTGTAGGTCTCGACCTCAACCTGAATTTCCGGCGAGTTTCGGATCCGATTCCAAAAGCGGGCGTCCATTGTGCCGCGAGTGGTGCGCAGCGCTCCACTGCCACCCCAGTGAAGAGGCACGTGGAAATGGATCCGCGCGATTTCGGCGTCTTCAGGCCACGATCCGAGGGCCTCGGGCAAATCCGGCCAGCCTGCTCGGCGCCCGTCGCGAAGGAGCATTCGGACCTGGTGTAAATAGACGGGCTCGATGAACCGCGCCAGCTCCGTCGGCGGCGGTCCTGCCACTTCGAGGGCCGCACTAACCTGCACCTTCATGACCGGCACGCCAGCCCGTACATAGTGGAGCCAGGCATCGGCTGGCGATTCAAACGCAAGCGCCGCGTGGCAGGTGTCGAGGCAGACCCCTAGATATCGCGACACCAGATCCGCATTCGCGCCAGCACACTCGCGGCAGAACTGGTGAAACTCGATAGCCTCTTCGCACGTCTCCAGCACACAGCCAGGTTCGGGCTCCAGCGCCAATCCCACGCGGACACTGCTGCGATCCTCGAGGTCAGCCAGGAATCGCGCCAGTTCAACAAGCCGGCGGGCCGCCAGCCGGCGGTCCTCCTCGCCCGCGAAGTCGGGCGCGTAACCGACGGGCACGGTGCTAATGCTTCCGCGCGCGCCTGGCGGCAAAAGCGAAGCGAGTATTCGCGCAGCGTTTCGGGTAAATTCCGCGCGCTCCTCCGTCCGCCAATCCGGCCGATACACCTGCTCTTTGACGCGAACGCCATGAAATGCGCCATACGGAAATGCGTTGATCGTTTCGACCACGAGCTCATTCTCGCGCAAAAAGCGACGGAACGCCTCGAGGAGCTGTGGCTCGGCAAGCTCGACGGCAGACCGAGCACTGAGGCGCATTCCGAGTCCGAATGGACTGCAAGGCGCAACGCGGTCACGCACGCGAAGCGCATATCGTTCTACGGCGGCAAACTGGTCGGCCCACGTTTCGCCGGGGTGCACATTCAGGCAGTAGGTCAGCCGCATCGCGTACCGATTCATCGGCCCGCGCGCCGTTTGAGCTCGGCGATGGAGGCGGCAATGAGGGCGGGATCCATTTCGAAGACCTCGCGCGCGGCGCCGATGCCGTCCGGCATGGTCAACGACAGGTCTCCGCCCAGATGTTCCTGGAACTCCTGCAAGCCCCGCATTAGGTCGAGTTCACCGTCCCTCTTTTTCTCCAGCAGCTCGTGCCAGAGCTCAAAGCCGGCCTGCGCGAGGCCGAGGTAAAGCCGGTCAAAATCGGCGGGTGACAACCAGCCTTTGGCGACGGCATACGCGGCGTCCAGCGCGAGTCCGATCGCCACCGCCCGCCCGTGGCTGATGCGATAATTCGACATGGCCTCAAGGCGGTGCGCCGACCAGTGACCGAAATCCAGCGGCTTTGCGGACCCAAATTCAAAGGGGTCTCCGTGTGAGCGGATGTGCTCCAAGTGCAGCTCCGCGCAGCGTCGAATCAGATACTCCATTGCTTGCTCGTCGCGAGCGCGCAGGTCCGAGGCGTGGGATGTCAACCAGTCAAAAAATACGCGGTCCTTGATGATCGCGACCTTGAAGGCCTCTGCGATGCCATCGGTCCAGGCGCCCTCAGGCAGCGTGCGCAAAAAATCGAAATCATTGACCACCGCAAACGGCGGCGCGAAGGTGCCCACCAGGTTTTTGACGCCATTCAGATTGATGGCGTTCTTGACCCCAACGCCACTGTCGCACTGGGCAAGGACGGTCGTAGGGATGCGAATCAATCGAAGCCCCCGGTGCACGAGCGCGGCGGCGAAACCGACAGCATCCAGGACCGCCCCGCCTCCGACCACCACGACGAAGGACTGGCGGCAGAGCCGTCGCTCGACCATCGCGTTGATTAGCGCCGCCAACCCCATGACATCGTTCTTCGCCGCCTCTCCGCCCGTCACGACGCGAGGCGGATGGACCAGCTCAAGTCGCTCCGAATATGCGCTCGCATAGCCCTGAATTTCCTCTATGAGGCCTGGCCTCGCCCTCGCAACGCCGGCATCCACCACGGCCAGTATCCGGTGTCGACGCGAGGGCTCCTTTTGGCAAACCGTCTTCTGCAGCACCGGATTCGACGGCGAAAAAACCGATCGAGTGAAGACAACCGGATATTCGAACGGCACGCTGATTCGCTGGAGGATCGTGTCCGTCATTGCGATGAATGCTGCGAACGATAACATGGCAACGCCATTCATGCCAGCGAGCGACACATGCAGCGAATCCTCGAACCGGAACTGATGGAGCGCCATGACCAGGCTGAGGCCTATGCCCGAGCCTATTTCGAGGCGCCGCACAGCCGACTGGTCGAACTCTTCCGCGAGCGATTTCCGGATGCGCCAGAGTTCGCGCGCGTGCTCGACCTTGGGTGCGGACCCGGCGATGTAGCGCTTCGATTTGCCGACGCGTATCCCGGCTGGACCATCGACGGCGTTGACGGCTCGCCTGCAATGATTGCGGCGTCATCAATCTGCCGCGAGCGGTTCCCGAAGGTCGGAGAACGCGTCCGGCTTCACCTCGGCCGCCTGCCGGATTGGCGGCCGCCTTACCCGCCCTACCGGGTCATTCTGAGCAACAGCCTGTTGCATCACCTTCATGACCCCCTAATGCTGTGGGGTTACATCGCTCGCTGGGCGCAACCCGGTACGGTGGTGTTCATCGCCGACCTGCGGCGTCCTGATTCGGGAGAAGAGGCACGACGGCTGACCGACCTCTACACACAAGGCGAGCCGGCCGTGCTCAAAGAGGACTTCTTCCACTCGCTCTGCGCGGCTTTCACGCCGAATGAAATCCGCGAACATCTGCGCGCGGCCGGATTGGCCCGCCTTCACGTTGAAACTCCGAGCGACCGCCATGTCCTTGTCTGGGGGATTCGATGAGACGGTTCCGGGCCGTTTTGTTCGATTTGGACGGCACCTTGCTCGACACGCTTCGGGACCTCGGCGAATCCGTGAATCGGATGTTGGAGGCGCGAGGACTGCCCGTCCATCCGATCGAAGCCTACCGCTACCTCGTGGGGGACGGGGCGGCGATGCTCATCACGCGGGCTCTCCCCGAACATCAGCGTGACCCAAATACAATTCACGCCGCGTTGAACGAATATCGCGCGATCTACGAGAAAAACTGGAACGTCCACACACGCCTGTACGACGGCGTATCCGATCTGTTGGATGCGCTGGTCGCTCGCGGGTTCCGCCTGGGCATTTTGTCCAATAAACCGCATGCGATGACGCTGAAGTGCGTTGAGGGATATCTGTCGCGTTGGCCATTTGCCTGCGTGTTGGGACAGCGCGAGGACATCGCGAGGAAGCCCCATCCTGCAGGGGCGCTGCAAGCCGCCGCTCAGATGAGTGTCCCTCCCGAGGAAGTCTTTTATCTCGGCGACACGTCCACGGACATGCAAACCGCACGAGCGGCGGGCATGTTCGCCGCTGGCGCCGCGTGGGGATTTCGGACGGCGGACGAGCTCTGGGCGTCCGGAGCCCAGGCCGTTGTGGAGCGACCGGATGAAGTGCTTCCGCTGATCGAGCGCCTGCAGAATGATTGATAGCGATCCCCACAGCCGCAGCATCCTTTTCAGCGCTGCCCGCTCCCGCTAGACTTGCCGCATGAAATCCTCGCGCGCCGATAAGCCGCCCTTGAAGTCCACGACCGTGGGAGCGATCAACTCCGAAGTCCTCGCGTTTACCGCGGGAAAGGATGTTGAATTGGATCGAAGCCTTGTGGAGGCGGACTGTCTCGGAACCGCTGCCCATGTGACGATGTTGAGCCGCCTGCCGGTCCGGCCGCCCATCCTGACGGCGGAGCAGGCGGCCCAGGTGCGGCGCGAACTGGCCCGAATCATCAAAGCGGCGCGAGACGGCGCGTTCCAGATCACGCTGGAAGACCAAGACGTTCACCTCGCCGTGGAACGTGAATTGACCCGCAGACTGGGCGATCTGGGCAAACGGGTCCACACGGCGCGAAGCCGCAATGACCAAGTGGCGCTTGACCTGCGAATTTATGGGCGAGACCAGCTCCTGCTCTTGCTTGAATCCTGCGGCGAACTGGCCCGGGCTCTGCTTCGCTTCGGCCGGCGCCATGTCGATTGGCCGATGGTAGGCCGTACGCACATGCAGCCGGGCATGCCGTCGTCAGTTGCGGTCTGGGCCACGGCCTGGTCGGAAGAGCTCTCCGATTGCCTGGAGCTGCTACTCGCGCTGTATCGCTTGAACAACCGATCGCCTTTGGGTTCTGCAGCCGGATACGGCGTCCCGTTGCAGCTCGATCGGTCGCTGGTCGCGCGCCTGCTCGGATTCGAAGCCCCGGCGCACAACGTCCTCTATGCCAATCAGTCGCGAGGGCGGATTGAATCGCTGCTGCTCGATGGCGCCAGCCAGATCATGCTTGTGCTTTCCCGCCTCGCCTCGGACTTGATTCTGTTTACGATGCCCGAGTTTTCGTATTTCTCTCTCCCCGAGGGTTATACAACTGGCAGCAGCATCATGCCGCAAAAGCGGAATCCGGATGTCCTCGAACTGATCCGCGCCAAGGCAGCACGCGTTCGCGCCCATGCATCTAGCGTTTTTGATCTCCTGCGCGGATTGCCCTCTGGCTACAATCGGGACCTGCAGGAGACAAAAGAGCCCTTCTTGGTAGGGTTGTCCGAGACACTCGACTGTCTGCGTATCCTGCGCGGATTGGTCGAAGGTCTGCGAGCGAATCGCGAGGCGTTATTACGAGGATTTACCCCTGAGGTTTTTGCCACGGATCGAGCCTTGGAGCTGGTGGCGTCCGGAATGCCCTTCCGTGACGCGTATCACCACGTCAAAGAGCATCTGCACGAGCTGGCCGCCGTCGATCCCGTTGAGGCAATCCGCAAGAAAACGCACGAGGGCGCACCGGCGGGCCTCAATTTCGGCCTTATGACAGCTCGCATCGAGGTCGGCATGCGGTTTGCGCGCCGCGAGAAACGGCGGCTCGCGACCTGCTATGAGCGACTGCTCCGCTGAACCCTTTTGGCGCCAAAGAATTGGCATTATTCCTGCTTTAAAATTTATCGGCGATTCGAATTTTTGTGGATCTCTTGCCACGGCGTAGGGAGTGAAACCCGATGGATCGCCTAGGAAGACTGACCGTGTTGGCGATAACTGACGCTGTGAAGTCCCGAAAAAGACGCAGAAACGTCGCGCAACTCGCCACAGTTATTTTCGGTATCGCAGCTTTCTCCTCCCTCATATGCATGGTCTGCATGGATCTCCCCTCGAATAATCCATTGCTCCACGCCGGCTTGGCGGGTGGAACTCTTGCGATTGGATCTTTGGCGGGCGTTCGAAAACGCAGCGCCGAATTGAAACTCGAGCAAACGGTCCGATTCCTGCCATGCGCGGCCATATTGCTCGAAGCCAAGGGCCGCGTCGTCGTGCTCAACGAGAAAGCTCGTGCTTTACTGGGGCTCTCCGATGCGTCTGCGAACCTCTCTCCGGAGTCCTCGATATCTAATCTACTGACTTCCAACGGCGAAGGCGATCAGGAGACGTGCCGACTGTTCAGAAAAATTGCCCGTCCGGATGGTCGGATTATCAGCGTAATATTCGAGCTGCAAACCCTTTACGCGAGCGATCGGGTTTTCCGACTCGTCCTGCTGACCGATATCTCGGACGTGGTTGCCGCAATGGAAGAGGAATTCCGACAAACGCAGAACCGCATAATTTCCAGCCTCGCGAATCAGTTGGCCCATGACATTCGAAATCCGTTGACCGCCATCTCAGGGTCGGCCCAGTTGCTCTCCCTCCTCCAAGAGCGGGTCCAAGATGGTGATCTGATAAGCGGTCGCCTGCTCGAACGGGAGTTCGCCTTATTGTGCCGGTCCATCGTTGAACAGTCGGCCCGGCTGGAAAATTTGGTATCCGAATTGTTGACCAAGGCGGATGTGCGTGACAACCATGCTAAAGTCCGCCTTGACGCCCCGAGCGTGCAGAAATGACGCCCTAACCCCGGCCCTGCGCGAGGTCCAATGCGAATTTGAATAATTGAGAAATTGACAAACGCTGACAGATACGCACATTAAATTGCTCATCTGAGGGTGGGCGATAATGGCACGAATTTTGCTCGTTGACGATGAGCCGAGCATCTTGAGCGTTTTGAGTACGCTCATGAAGTCGGCTGGCCACGATCCCGTGGCGGTGCGGGGCGGGGAAAAGGCCCGAGAGATTCTTCTGTGTGAACCGTTTGACCTGATGGTGACGGATATTCGGATGTCGCCCATCGACGGCCTTGAATTGTTGCGGATCGTTCGGCGGGAACGGCCGCAGATGGCCGTGATCATGCTCACGGCCTACGGCTCAATTGAAACGGCCGTTCAGGCGATGAAGGAAGGCGCCTTTGACTACGTGACTAAACCCTTCAAGGTAGACGAATTGATGCTGACGGTCCAACGCGCCCTCGAGTATGCGCGCATTCGCACCGAAAATGACGAACTGCGGCAGCAGCTCGGCGCACGCTATCAGTTCGAGAACATTATCGCGGAAAGCCCGCAGATGCGGCGCATCTGCGAAATCATCGGGCGGGTGGCGCGCACCGACACCACCGTGTTGATCACCGGTGAAAGCGGGACCGGCAAGGAGCTCGTCGCCACGGCGATCCACGCCCACAGCGCGCGCCGCGGCAACAAATTTATCCCGATCAATTGCGCGGCTCTGCCCGAACCACTTCTGGAGTCCGAGATGTTCGGGCACGTCAAGGGCGCGTTCACCGGGGCCACGTCGACCAAGGAGGGGCTTTTCGAGGCGGCGAACGGGGGAACCATTTTTCTCGACGAAATCGGGGCGATGCCCCTCTCCATTCAAGCCAAGCTGCTTAGGGTCCTGCAGGATCGAAAAGTTCGAAAGGTGGGCAGCAATGAATCGGTGGCGGTGGACGTCCGCGTGATTGCCGCAACCAATGACAAACTCGAGCGGCTGATCGAGAAACAGGCGTTTCGGGAGGATTTGTACTATCGGCTGAGCGTGATCCCCATCGAAATGCCCCCGCTGCGCGAGAGGCGAGAGGACATCCTGCCCCTCGTACGCCATTTCATCCGCATGGAACTTCGCAATCGTGAAAAAATGCCCGTGATCGATCCGGAGGCAGAACGCGCGCTCGAGCGGTACCATTGGCCCGGAAACGTGCGAGAGCTGCAGAATTCCGTTCGCCATGCCCTGGCCTTCGCCAGCGGCGAAAGCATCCGATTGGAAGACTTTCCGTCCCGGATCCGCGAGTCCGCCGCCGCGAGACCCGCGGCTGAAGAATCGATCGGGATCTCAGGGCAGTCGCTGCGTCAGTATCTCCGTGCGAAAGAGCGGGAATTTCTGTTGCATGCGCTCAAAACGCACGGCGGTGATAAGGAAAAGACCGCGAAAGCGCTCCAAATCAGCCTGGCCACGCTGTACCGGAAACTTCCGGAGAACACGTGACCGCCGCACGGCCCAGACTTCTTATTCTCGACTGCGCAGCTCTCGGGTGGACACAAGCCATCCAAATCCAGATTTCCGGGGTTCGGTTTCGGGAGGCTCGGCCGGTTTTTCCAGCGGTCACCTGCACGGCCCAGGCGACGTTTCGAACAGCAAGCCTGCCAACACGCCACGGCATGGTGGGCAACGGGCTCTGGTTCCCTGATCTGAAGAAAGTTCTGTTCTGGGAGCAGTCGGCCTCGCTGGTGAAGGGCGCGCGGATCTGGGAGGCTTTCCGGGCGCGCGGCAAACGCGTGGGCATGATGTTCTGGCAACAAAGCTTAGGCGAATCCGTCGACCTCGTGCTCTCGCCGCGGCCCATCCACAAACATAACGGCGGCATGATCCAGGACTGCTATTCGCAACCGCCTGACCTCTATGAGCGGCTATGCAAAATGCTGGGCCGACCGTTCAACCTGATGCATTACTGGGGACCGCTCGCTTCGCGCAAATCCAGCGAATGGATTGCCGAGGCTGTATGCGCGGTGATGGCCGATCCGTCGTTCGCGCCCGATCTGCTGCTCGCCTATCTCCCCCATCTGGATTACGACCTCCAGCGGCGAGGCCCGACAAGCCCCGAAGCCGCCCGCGCACGTGAGGTGTTGAGCCGCCTGATAAAGGAAATCCTCGCCGCGGCCGAGGCGAACGGATACGACTGGCTCGTGTTCGGCGATTATTCGATCGGCGCCGTCTCACGCCCGGCGATGTTTCCCAACCGCGTGCTGCGCGAAGCTGGACTGTTCTGGACCCGACGCGTCAGGGGCATGGCCTATCCGGATTTCTTCAACAGTCCCGCCTTCGCCGTTGTCGATCACGAAGTCGCCCACGTGTTTTGCCGCGATGAAAAGATCCGCGAAGCCGCGCGTTCGTCGCTCGCCAGCCTCCCGGACCTTGACCAGCTCCTTGAGGGGCCGACGCGCAGGGAGTTCGGCATCGACCACCCGAACGCAGGCGATTTCACCCTCATCGCACGGCGCGGCAGTTGGTTCGCCTACCCGTGGTGGACGGACCCGCACGAAGCGCCGGACTACGCGACCCACATCGACATTCACAACAAACCCGGCTATGACCCGTGTGAACTGTTCTTTGGATGGCCGCCCCTGTCGATTAGTCTCGACACCTCGAAAGTCCGAGGCTCGCATGGGCGCGTGGGCCCTGAAGATTCCATTGCCTGGGCATCGTCATTCGAACCGGATCGGCCAATCGAAACCCTTGTTGACCTCGCGCTTGCTGCACGCGACCGAATTCAACGCGCAATTTGAAATGAAATAGCGGGTAACGCCCCACAGCAGACCCCTGGGATTTAGATGGCGTCGAACCCGAATGGCGCAGCTCGACCAAACGGTTCGACCGGTCAGTTTCCCGTAACCGTGCGCATGTCTGCCTGCTGGAGAAAACGGTTTACGGGATCTTCCGACCGGTTTCGTGCCAGTCCAAGCCTTTCTTCCACCTCATCCAAAAAGCGGCGACGCGCCTCGCGCATGCGTTGGTAACGATGGAGCCGCGTTTCCGCCTCCTTCCATGATGCGTCCAGGCGCCGGCGAGCTAGCCCCTTCGCCAAGCCCTCCAAAAACCGGGCGTAGGCGTCGACCACTTGAAGCGCCTCGTCCTCCTGTCCAACGGCCTCGAGCCTCATCCGAATGGCGCGCCGAACAGCGAAGTTCTTGCACCACGGTTCCTTGCGCAGACGGACAAGGTCGATCAGAGGCCGACCTGCCAAATCGGCCGGCCCTCCGGCTTCGACCAGTTCCGTCAACGGCGCCACGCGAAGCGAATCCATCCACTCATCCGATAGGTGCCGCGCCGGAAAAACGAGGCGAGCCGCCCGCGCCTCCAGCCAGTCATGCCAAGCCCGAGTAGCCGCGGCCACGTCAGACTCTCCCGTGCGCCAGCGAGCCAGCCATTCGGGGTCCGGGCGCCGGCCCTCCGCGTGAATTCGCACGAGTTCCTTCAATAGGGCGCTTCCGCCGTCCGGCGTGTCGGACAGCCAGAGCCAAAGCGCCGTGGCGTCCGCCTTGATGGGGTGGCGACCGCGCGGCATCACGTGGAAACCCGTAATCTCGCGAAATCCCGAGAGCTCGCCGCCCTGATGACGGACAAGCGCCGCATCGAGGTCTCGGCGCCGAATGTCCGGATCCGTCGCATGGGCGACAGCCACAGAGATCCAGTCGGAGATCAGAACCGGGTCCGGGCATCGCTCCGCCCGCGGCTGAAGTGTATGGATCTGGCGGCTAAGAAGCAGGGACACAAGCGCGGATTCCGCCTCTTCACGATCAATTCCTGGAAGACCACCCAACCGGAGGCTCTGCGAGATATCCCCCCCGTCACAGGTCTGGCTGACGGTGACGAATGGCGGTCCTTCCGGCTCGGAGACATCGATGAGGATAAACTCACCGCGGGTGAAGGTCATCACGCCAGTGACCCGCTGAATTCGCTCCGCGACCTCTTCCGCCCATCTGGCCAATTCGAAAGCCCTTGGGGCCGGCAGGCCGGATACAACGAACCGCCGCGAGGCGCTGAGGAGGGTCCTCGATGTCTCCGCGCGATCGCGAGGCTCGGCACTGGACAATGGAACACCAAGGCAGACCACCCACGCGCCAAGTACCGCCAGGCGCGGAATGGCTGCGATGTTCATATCGAAGACCGGCCGCAGCTTTCGAGCACGATGGTCACCGGACCATCGTTTTCCAGTTCGACCTTCATATTCGCGCCGAATACGCCGGTTTGCACATCGAACCCCTCGGCCCGAAGCAGTTCGGCGAAGGCTTCAAAGCCGGTCTTCCCTTCCGCCGGCGGCGCCGCATCCAGATAGCTCGGCCGGTTTCCGCGGGAACAATCCGCAAACAGGGTGAACTGGCTGACGAGCAGCATCTCCGCTCCGACGTCTCGTGGGCCGAGATTCATTTTCCCGTGGTTGTCATCGAAGATTCTCAAATTCGCCACCTTCCGTGCCAACCAGGCCCGGTCCGCCGGAGTATCGCCACGACCCACCCCGCAAAGGATCAGCAAGCCGTACCCGATTGATGCGATCTCCGACCCCTCGACCATCACCCGTGCGCGGCTCACGCGCTGCAAGACCAGCTTCATGGCCGCCGCAACGATTATTCCGCCATGTTGGCGATTCGCAGCGACGCGAGTCGATTCAAGGCCGCTGCAATTTCAAAACGCCGGGGCCGCGCCAGATCGCAGCGCAGGTCCCGCGTCAGGCAATCCAACCCTTCAGTGCTCAAATCGCGGTCCACCAGATCCATAATCTCTCGAATCGATCTCGCTTCGCGCAAATATCGGGATTTCGCGTAATACAGAATCAATCCGATCGTTTCGGTCTGCGAAATGTCGGCGAGTTGGCACACGCGCTGCAAATCAACGACGGACTTTCCAAATCGCAAGTGGTAGATCGATTCGGCTCCCACGATCGCATCGTGACGGCCCGAACTGGGATCCAGGCTGCTGGGCACCACATGCCGTGAACATTCGAACAGTCGAGCCACCGCTTCGGGGTTGGGTTTGTCGTCCGTCCTTCGAATCTCGAGCCGTTTGGCTTCTTTGGTGACATCCGACACGGTGAAGTTCTCAATTCGCAACACCGTGTCGGCGATTGGAATCCATTCCGCAATGGAGGACCGTCCCCCCACCACGAAGGAGACGCCCCGATGGTCGGCCATTTCTCGGGCCGCCGCACACAGAGGCAGAATCCCTCTTTTCCCGGCGCCGGCGATCTCATCGAGCCTCGAATCCGAAGCGAGGAAAGCCGTGCCGGAGTCTGATTCATCGAACAAAAGCACGCGAGAGCCAACCTCCAGCGCCTCCGCCATCGCGGCCATCTGCGATGCGCACGGGTCCGCATCGTCCGTGGAATAGATCGACCCTTCTCGACCGGGATTGTCGCCTCGGATAAAGGCTCCGAGGTCGACACGCCGAATGCAGCGTCCCGGGTCTGCCGCGATATAGACGGCATCCGGCGCGCTGATGACGTATTCACGCCCGTCCCCAGGAATATGATTGTAAATGCCCGCCGCGATCGCCTTGAGGAATTCCACGCGGCCGGAATACTCATCGCCGACTACCACGGTGATACCGGCGGGAATGCCCAATCCGCGAATCCGACCTTGGTTGGGCAATTCCACTTCCGTCCACAACTCGGCTGAAATGGCGAGCGGACGACCGCCCGTTCGGGCAGCCCGGCCGTCAGGGCCTCTGCGGGCGAGCAGAGCGCCCTCGCCAACAAACGCCACCCACCCGCGGGTCGGCAGCATCTGCCGCAGCGCATCGGCATCCTCCATGAGGCGCACAAAGGCCACGGCCTCCTGCTCGTCAAGATTGCAATAAATGAGCGAGGCATTCACCACGGCCGGCAGCGTTTCGAAAAATATGTGGCGCGCCTCTTCGCCATGTATGCGACCCCGCCGAACCGGCAGATTTACGTGGACCCGCGCTTCGACGTAATCCTCCGTGATCAGCAACGCGGATCGCGGCAAAATTTGGGGGCCGGGTTTTGGCAGAAACAGCCGTTTTCGCGAGACACCGTCCTCGTCGTATGCGGAACTGGCTTCAATCGCCGCAGACATCTTTCGGACCAGAAGGTCCTCCAGCGCCGTCCGCCGAATCGGTGTTTGATGCAGATGCGCCGGGAAACCGGCCACGTGAGACGGAACGCGGAGGAGAAACAGCGTTCCCGGCTCGCTCGCATCCGTCGGAACCCGGGTGACTTTCAGCACATACCTGGAAAAATCGTAATCACCGATAATCCGGTTGTACTCGCTGAAATCCCGTCCATCCAGTTCGCCGAGCAATTCGTAAAATTCCTGTTTGTCTTTCATGGTTCCGTCCCCGAGGCGACCGAAGCCGGTCCGAACACAATACGCGCCCGGCCATCCTTTATTTCGATCGCCGTGGCGGAGGCCAACAACCGGATTTCTCCGGCCAATCCCTCCATGTTTCTCAACGCGCGACGCGCAAGCGGGATCCCCGCAACACCCGGAATCCGCAATCGGCCGATCCGAACTCCTTCAGGGATAAAGCGCCGTTGCTCGGCCCCGCCGTCCACACGGCCGTCCACGGAATAAACCAGATCGAGAGGCCCGACCCTCCGAGACCATTGGATCAAAATTCGCCCGTCGTCTTTGAGCCGCACGCGCATGCTCTCCTGTTGCCGGCGAATTTCAACCTCGTTGACGCGCTCGTGATCGGCCGACAACATGCGAGCCGCAAGATAAGAGTTGATTTCCGATTCGGTCAGCGTTTCTTCTCGCGGAGAGCCGGTTCGGGAATACTGTGACAACTCGTTGATTTTCGCTCTTAGCGAATAGGCATCTGCCAGCGATCCCGGCGATCCCTCAAGCTGGGCGGGGGCCAGCATCGCGGCGAGTCCTGCAGCGAGCAGGACCGCTGCGCAAATCCGAACAACTCGTGCCAGAGAAATTGAGCGTTGCGCCCGGAAAACCAAATCTTTCGGATCCAGTTGCGTACCACACTGCACGCAGAAAAGCCGGCCGCGCGGATTAATGGTTCTGCAACTCGAGCACTGAATCCCGACACTCACGCCTTGGATTCAACCTTTTTGGATGTGGACGAGGACGCCCCCGCGTCTGATTTGCCACCGGGGGATGACGGCGATTTCGAGCTGTCAGCGGATCCCCCGGAATCGGCTTTCGCAGATTTCTTGTAATTCTCGCTGCGATAATCTGTGATGTAGAATCCACTCCCCTTGAACAGCAAACCCGCCCCCGCTCCGACCTTTCGGCTGACGCTCCCGCGGCACTCGGGACATCGTCGAAGCGGTTTCTCGCTGATTCTTTGAAATTTTTCAAACGTAACACCGCATTTTTTGCACTCGTATTCGTACGTGGGCATACCGAAAAACCTCTTTCTAAAAGCGTCGGCAACTGCAAGATAGAGTAATTTTGGGTTTCCTCGGCGTCAACCTCTCCATCTTCGAGCTGCGTACGGTGGAATGAGCCATGTGCCGGCCAGCGATGCTCATCAGCAACCCTAGTCAGGGTAAGAGGATCTGCATGCCGGGACGCGTCTGGAGCCGAAATTTCACCAGCTGTTGAGGACTAGCCCTCAACCCTGCCGAAAATGATTTGATGTGTGCCGATCCTAAATTGGCGACGCATGCATGGAATCTCCGTATAGGGCGTGTCATGTTTGTTGGGTATTGCCGAATTGCAAATGTGAGCTCCACCGGGATTGCCAGGAACTCCGAACGACAACGACATATTTACTGGTATACAAACCTGGGCACAAAGCGTTATCGAGCTAGCTTTTATGTGTGGCCACTTGCGAGTCGAATCGCCCTCAGCCGCCTACTTGATCAAATTTCGCTGAAATTGGTCGCATCGCTCCACCGCGTATTGAGATTTGAAGTCAGGAGTTGGTATTCTTGATGTACATGGCGCGCCAGACCGGTATGCCGACGGACGAAAATCGAAAACATCACCTCTTCGGTAAAAGCTTTTAGCTGGTAAAAAATTATTGACCGAGTGACGAGGTCATGGCAATGTTCACTTCATACAAGAACCTGATGAAGGGACCATGATGAGAAATATGATCACACGTCTCATATGTTTCGCGATCGCCATACCCACTCTGACTGCGAGCGCCGCCAACCTGGCCTATGACGACGCCTTTCAATCGGCCTACTCAGACGGATGGCAAAGCGGCGATAATGGCGGTTTTGGGTTTAGCGCTTGGACCATCTTCGTAAATAACAATCCTCCTTCATATTTTGCGGGTGTTTTCATCGGAAACCCGGCATCTAACGCAGGAATTTCCGGCATGCCTACGAATAGCTTCGGGTTGTATGCCAACCCACACGCAGGAAATCCCTTCGTGAACGCGGACCGTTCTCTCACCGGGGGCGGTCTCAGCGTGGGGCAAACATTCCGCTTCTTGTGGGGCGTCAACTGGGACTCGAACAGCGCCGAAGGCAACAAAGGCTTCAACCTCTACGTCGGCGGGATCAGTGGCACACAGGTGGTCAATGTCAACATCGGGAATTCGGCAACGATCACCTTCAATGGCAACGATACTGGATTCGGCTATGGCACCATCGCCATGCTTTGGGAATTTACAATGGTTGACCCGACCACGCTCAGCGTGCAGGCCAATGACCGTGACGGTACGGGTACATTTACTACAAGCATTACGGTCCCTGGTGGCATCGATGCGTTTCGCCTGTACGCAAGCTCCATGGATTTCGGGAGCTATCGGGAACCGTACTTCAACAACTTTGAGGTGGTCCCGGAACCGTCCACCATTGCGCTGGCCGCACTCGGGCTTGCCGGTCTCGTTTACCGGAGGCTTCGCAAATAATTGTCTGACTGACTTCGCTACTCTTGGAAACCCCGCTGTCCTCAGCGGGGTTTCTCTTTATGATGGCGAATGGCGTGAAGGATAACCGCGATTCTCGACGAATCGCGGTAGCTTTCCCATCGGGGATTATCTATCCAACTGTGCTGGGCTCGGCTGCCGCGGTCTGGGTCCTTGCCCAATCCCCCTTCTCCCCGCTGCCCGGACGCGATGCATCCGCGCTAACGGGCTATGCCGGTTACCAAATCTTTCGCCCTCTGGGTACGCCCATCTGGGGATCAGCGATATCTCTACTTTCCTTTTTCTTCCCCTCGGCGCTTGTCGCCACTGTAACTCTGCAGGCCATCCTTGCCGGCGCCACCGCGGCCTTTCTGAATGCCATTCTATGGAATTGGCAAATCACTAAAGCTTCTGAATCGGTGGATGCACATGCCCGTCGCTCGGCGTCAATATTTGGAACGTTATTTTGGATCGCATCCCCCTCATTCGTTCTAACCTTTTCCTATCCCAGAGCCGAGACACTCGCCTTGGCCCTGCTCGCGGCGGCCGTCTTCGTCTTCCAACGTTATCTCCTCTGCGGAGGACGTACTCTCCTGCTGGCCTCCGGAGCCTCATTCGGTTTGAGCGCAACAGACCATGCAGCCGCTGCACTGCTTCTTCCGATAGCGATCCTTGCAGCTGCGACGCGAGCGTCGTTGCGCCGTGAAACTCTCTGGCGCGACGGCGCTCTCCTCGCGCTCGCCGCGGGGATCGCCTTCGCCATGGTCGTGCTGCCCGCTATCCGGATTTTCCTGTCGACACCAGCGGCAGCCTGGCGTGAAGCCGACTCGTGGATGGAGGCCGTGCGCCTGTTCTGGCAAGAATATATGGCCAGAGGTCCGCAATCGATTCCAAAGGTTGGCTGGCTGGCCATCTTTGCGCTGGCCTTCGTGCCGCTGCCGTTTTTGAGTCTGCCGGTGGCGCCGCCCCGGCCGGACGCGTTGAATTTTGGCCCCGCCCTCTTTCGGTTCATCGCTCTGCCCGTTATCGCAAGCGTGATTCTGCTGAACTTTTCCGGAGCCCCGCTTCGAATCGCCCAAACGGATTCGGCGCTCCCGCTCGTCTACTTTGTTGCGGCACTATGGGCAGGTCGACTTTGGGGTCAGAATTACGCATGGCTGGCTATGCGACTCACTCTGCGCCGTAAATCGAGCGGTCTGACCAAGCGGCAACGAACTTTATATCTCGCTTGGCTTGCAGCAGGACTGCTGCTCTGCGCCGCCGCAGCGTCGGCCAATCGGCCCACCGTGGCATCGGAAGTCGCGTCAGCCGCGCGGGCCCTTGCTGAAACCATCGTTAGTCATGCACCCGAAAACGCCATCGTGGCCACAACGGGCGAGCTCGACGACCATCTGATAATTGCCGCAAGCCACGCGGCTAAGCCGATTCGCTTCGTAAACGTTCGCGCGGCTACCCGCCTCCCTTATCTTCGCCATCTGGCATCCATCGACCCAACATTTGATCCAGGTTGGGTGGAACGCGCCGGACTGGAACCGGTCCTGTCGCAATGGCTCGAAAAGACATCCGCCGCTGGCATACCATGTCTCGCCGTCGCGCCGCTCGATATGCTGGCGCCCCCACATCAGTTGTTCCGTCCCGATCTCTTCGCCTATCGACTTGCCCCCTCCGATCAGGATCTCGATGTCTCGATTTTGCTGGAGACAGCCGACCGGCTTGACCGAATAGCGCCCATTCAAATTCCGCCGGACTGCGCAAGTCCTGCAGCAGCAAATTTTGCGAGATGGTTCAACCGATATATGGGCCGGCTCGCCAACGAGGTCGGCGTGGAATGGAACCGCCTGCACCGAAGCGATGAAGCCCTGCGGGCGTTCAGCCGCGCCCTCGAGTTCGATCCTGATAACCCGGTCGCGCATATCAATCGTCTGCTGCTCCTGCAGCGTATGGGCAAACCCCCGGAAGATAAATTTTTGGAGCAGGCGAGAGCGGTGCTTGGCCGGTTCGCGGGACATGGCGGCGGGCTGCCTTTTCAAGCTGCCTTCGGCCGTGTCGCCATTTCGGAGGGTCAGATTACGCCAGTATTTCCCCCTTCGTCTTTGGAACCTTCGGCTGAACATCACCCCCTTGATGCGTACACCCGGCTCCTGGCTGAGGGACGCCATCAAGAAGCCCGGGCGCGTCTGGACGCCTTGCTCGAGGCTGATCCTGCCAATACACTGGCGCTTCGGGAGCGCATCGCATGGCATCTGCGCGATAGAAAATTTGATGCAGCCCGCGCGGACCTCAGGGCCCTTCAAAAACAAGGCGCCGCGGTGTGGCAGATTCAGGCGTTGGAAGGGGAACTGCTGTTGGCGGAAGGGCGGTTAGAGGAGGCCGCGGAGCATTTTCGCGCACTGTTGCTCAAATATCCATCGCTTCCGGAAGCTGCGCTGGGCCAAGCCACCGCGTTGGGCCGTTTGGAACGCCTCGAGGAATGGCGGAAGATTCTGCCGGATCTCGATCGGCTTTCCAGCAACCACCCACCGTCCCTTCGTTATCTTGCCCAGAACGCGGCCGCGAACCGCGATTGGTCGCGCGCACGGCAATATCTCGAAAGCTGCAGGGTGCTGGAGCCTTTGAATGCTGAAGTTTTGGAAGCCCTCATCCATCTCGATTTCACTCAACGCGATGCCCAAGGGTTGGAGGAGCATGGCGCGGCGCTGCTACAACTCCATCCCCATCACCCACTGGGATGGTATGCCGTGGGGACGTCCGCCGCATGGGAAAATGACTGGGAGCATGCGGCGCGCGCCTTCGAAATGGCGGCATCGCGCGCGCCCAGTGTATCCACGCTCAATGATTGGGGCTGGGCCCTCCACCAAATCGGCCGACATGAGGAAGCGCTTTCCAAATTGGATGAGGCCCTCCAGTTTAACCCAGACGCCGCTCGCACGTGGGCCACGCGCGGCCTCGTCGCTCTCCATGCCAGTCGGCCGTCCGAGGCGGTCTCCAATCTGTTGACGGCCATCACCAAGGGCTCCGACTCGCCGGATGTCTGGGACGCTCTAGCGCGCGCCTACGAATCGGCGGGCAATCGCGACGAAGCCGAAAGGATTCGCCGGGAAAAACTCAAATAACAGGGTTCGGCGAAGAGGAAATCTCTTCGCCGATCACGCTCACCCTCGGATCAACGAAGCCTCAGCCACAGAACTCTTTGTCGCTTGATCCCGCATCGACCTTTTTTGCAAGGTCTTGGGCATGACGCGAATCGTTTGCGCGACCAGCGTGGCGCTGGGCCGCGAAGCGTTTTCGACCCTGGGTGAGGTGGTCTGTGTGCCGGAACAGGAGATTTCTCCGGAGATCGTCCGGAACGCTGACCTCTTGATCACCCGCTCAAAGGTCCGTGTCGGTCCCTCCTTGCTCGAGGGCAGCCGCGTTTCGTTCGTGGCCACCGCAACCGCGGGCTTCGACCACATTGACACCGACTACCTTTCCACCCGTGGAATCGCATGGACCGCCGCGCCCGGTTGCAACGCGCACAGCGTCGCCGAATGGGTCGTCGCCGCGCTCCTCGAACTCCATGCGCATCGCGGTGTACCGCTCGAAGGCAGCTCCATCGGCATTATCGGGGTCGGGAATGTCGGATCCCGCGTCGCGGCGCTCGCCCCTGCGCTGGGCCTTGCGCCACTGCTCAATGATCCACCTCGCGCGGCCTTGGAGCCCGGTCCTCAGTGGTTGGATCTGCGCTCGCTGCTTTCCCGGACCGATATCATCACACTGCATGTTCCCCTCACGGACACGGGCGAGTACGCGACGCGAGAGATGGTCAACTGCCGATTCCTCGAAGATATGCGGCCGGGATCCATACTCATCAATGCCTCTCGCGGCGAGGTTGTCGATGAGGATTGCCTCCTGCTTGCCCTGGAAAAGGGATGGCTTGCAGAAACTGTTCTCGACGTTTATGAAAATGAGCCGGCCATCGATCCGCGGGTCGTCCGCAGCGCATTCCTGGCCACACCGCATATCGCAGGCTATTCCTACGAGGGACGCGTTCGCGGAACGATCATGTGTTACGAGGAGGCCTGCCGATTCCTCGAGGTGGAACCCCGCTGGTCGCCGCCCGTTTTTACTTCAGAGGCAACTCGAACCCTCTATGTTGATCCGCGGGGTCGGTCCGACTTGGAGGCCCTCCACGATGTGGTTTCCCAAGCCTATAACATTCGCGCAGACGATACTGCCCTGCGCAACGGCATGGATCTGCAACCCGAGGAGCGGCGCGCGCACTTTCAGCGACTCCGGGCGCAATACCCGGATCGACGCGAGTTTCCGTCGTTTAAGGTGCGCCTCGCCGCACCGGCACCGTCGCTGGAGGAAAGGCTTCGCGTCCTGGGATTTCAAGTGGATCCGCACTGATCGCCGGCATAAGCCCTAACCTTTTTATGCGACCTGCTGCAATCCACCGTTGGCTCTTCATAGCCATCTTCGCCCTTGCGGTTGCTGTGCGATCGGTCGGGCTGTTTCGCGGACTTGAGACCGGCGCCAGCTTCCATCCAGATGTGGCAAAGCAGATGGTCGCCGTCCAAAACTACCTACGCGGTATTTACGTTTGGTATGTGGGCTCGCTCGCCTATGACGGCTACCCCTACGGACTCAACCATGTCGATGAGTGGCTGATCCGAGCGACGTGGCCGACCGTTCGATACCTCGTTTCAACTCTCCAGCCAGCGGTCGAACTGCCGAATCGTCCTTCACAGTCTCACATCCATCACATCGCGCTTCTGTTCCGCGTTCTGTATGGGATAATCGCCCTGGCCGTCTTTTGGGGAATTCTCCAAAGACTAGACCTTTCTCCCGCGTTGCGCCTGCTCTGGCTTCTCGCGGCCGCGCTCTCGCCGATTTTGTCGGTCGTCACACATACCGCCACCGGCGATGTGGGGACCGACCTTTTCGCCATCGCGGCGATCGCCCTTTTTCTCAGGGCTCGTAATACGGATCCATCTCCCCTTTTGTTTTTTGCGTGCGGCGCGATGTGCGGCCTCGCCTTCGCGTGCAAGTATCACGGCCTGCTGGCCATTCTGGCGCCAGGCTTCTGGCTCCTCTTGGCGCCGCTATCTTGGAAACGCCGCTTTGCATGGGGCGCCGCGCTGGCCGGCGGCGCGATCGCCGGCTTCGTGCTTCTCACGCCGCATGTCCTTTGGAAAACGGAGAAAACCCTAGAACTGATCTGGCTCAACTTTCATTACATCAGGAACTATGGGGTCTCGTCGGATTTCCTTGCCCTGCCCTTCGGCTCCCGGCTCCGGATAAGCCTCAGCAGCAATGTCCCGATCGTCCTTCATACGATCGGCTACTCGATGGTCACGTTGAGCGTCCTGGCCGCCATCGCAGCGGCGCGCAAATATCTTCAAAATCGATCGATTGAATCTGCCTGGAATCTGTCGGCCATCGCCGCGCCGTGGGTGGCGATCGTCCTTGCGTTGATCGGAAAACCCGAGGTCCAACCGTTTCATTTTAGTTTCTTGCCGCTGATGCTGATGGCTGCCTCGGCTGCGACGGCGGCTTCATCTCGGTTCCCCTTCCGGGCATGCAGCGCCATCCTACTCGCCTTCGCCGCCGTCGAATACGCTCGCATCCAGCGATGGGAATGGTTCCATTGGAGCCGCGAAGACACCCTTAGTATCGTCGAGCGGGCTGAGGATCAGTTGGCAATCTCGCTGGATCCTTCCGAGAGAGTCACTGCCGTCGGTTTTTTGGCGGTCGAGTCGGAAAATCTTTCAGTCTTCCGGAACCGGCCTCGCGTGGTCCGCGTGCCGGGCGGCTCCGTATGGACCAACGCGCCGCAAGCTTTTCTGCCATCCACGCCCTGGCCCATCAGCCGGCACTGGATATTTGCCGACCTGCCGGCGTTTCCCCGCGAAACCCGCCTGGCCGTCATCAAGCCCCGCGAACCCTTCCGGCGAGGGGTCGTTCAGAGCGAACTCTCCGGCGATCTGTCCGTCCTGGTTTGCGCTGGCCCCCGCGAAGCGTTCGTGGACCTGCGTGTGGACGGGGAGCGCCAATCGTTCCTCCTGCCGGCCTACGAATCGCGATCCTGGACATTCCCCCGTGAAAAAGCACGACCGTTTCAACGCGGTCCTTATGCCGGCCGCGCCTTTGATGTGCAGATTGACGTTCGCGGATCACCGATTCTTGTCCGCTTCGGGCCACCCCCGGAACCCCTGGTGGAATCGCAGATTATTTCTGCAAAATTGGCTCGCGCCCGCTTTTTCAGCGGGACCAACACCGTGGGCAGCGGCGCTTTCGGGCTGCTTCGCTTCGCCGCACTGACGCCCGGGCGGTATGCTGTGGAGTTGAATGCCCCAACGGAGAATACGCCCACCCTGATCGTCAACAACCTCCTCGTCAAACATCCGGATCGGGCAATCCGCGTCCCGTTCGAACAGACCAATGGCGTCTGGCTCGCCGAGTGGACCAACACCCCTCAGTCCCTTTTTTCCAGCATAGAAGTCGACTGCGGCAGCAATGCGGCGCCAATTACAATCGCTTGGAACATCCGACCGCTGGAGGCGCTCGAACCTGTCGCGCCTGCCCCGCCCCCGTGGCAGCCGCAGTTCTCCTTCGCAAAAGGTCGTTGGACGCTCGGAAACCTTTATCTGCCACCTCGTCTGCCGGCTCGCGCGTCCTTCGCTATAGAACCCCGGCTCAAGGCCTCGCCCAAGGGACTCGAGGACCTTGACGAGGTGGCGTTTTTCATCCATCTCCTCGATTCAGAAAAACGCCAGGTCTACGCGCAAGACATCCCCTTGGAACGAATCCCGTCCCGGTATGATGGCGCGCTCCTCGCGCAGATGATCGGCCCGCTCGACCTACCGCCCGGCCGGTACGAGGCATGGATCGGCTTGTATCATCCGCGCACCGGCAAGCGAGTGAAGCCGGATGCGCCCCACGGTCGAGACCGGCGCGTTCACGCAGGCTCCATCGAGCTATACTGACGGCCGCGCCACGCGCCGAGAGTGCAGTAGGTGAGCTCGCCTAGATGCCCCGCACTGTGACTGCGCGGATCCATCTTGCCGAAAAACACAACTGCTGCTTATCCCCGAGACAAAAAGACGCGAAATTTCCATCGCATGGAAAACCAGCGCGCGAGGTTTTCCATGCCATGGAAATTCCATGGCATGGAAAAAATTCTTATGAGCGAACGCGTGCGCGCACGCGCAGGCGGAGGGCGTTTAGCTTGATGAAGCCGGTCGCGTCGCCCTGGTCATAGCCACCCGCGCCCTCGAAGCTCGCCATGTGCGGGTCGTACAACGACCGGGCGGCCTTTCGGCCGGCCACCGTGGCGGATCCCTTGTAGAGCTTGATCCGCGCGGTGCCTGTGACCGACGCGGCGGCCTCGTCCATTGCTTTCTGCAGCATCTCGCGCTCGGGCGAGTACCAGAACCCGTTGTAAACGAGCGCGGCATATCGAGGAATCAAACTGTTGCGAAGGTGCAGCACCTCGCGGTCCATCGTGATCTGTTCGACAGCCTCGCGGGCGCGGTGCAGGATCGTGCCGCCCGGCGTTTCATAGACGCCGCGGCTCTTCATGCCAACAAACCGGTTTTCCACCAGGTCCACGCGTCCAACCCCGTGCCGGCCGCCCAGTTGGTTAAGCGCCTGCATGACCCCTAGCGGCGACAGCCGCTGGCCATTAACTGCCACGGCGTTGCCGTTTTCGAAATCGACCTCGACATATTCCGGTCGGTCCGGCGCGGCTTCCGGGCTGACCGTCAGCTTGAACATGTCTTCCGGCGGTTCCGCCCATGGATCCTCGAGAATGCCGCCCTCGTAGCTGATGTGCAGGAGATTCCGGTCCATGGAATAGGGCTTTTTCGACGTGGCTTCGACGGGGATCCCATGGCGGGCGCAATATTCGAGCATCGCCTGTCGCCCGCTGAACTGCTGGCGAAACCGCTCTTCGCGCCACGGGGCGATGACCCGAATGTCCGGCTTCAGCGCGTAGGCCGTCAGTTCAAAGCGCACCTGGTCGTTCCCCTTGCCGGTCGCGCCGTGCGCGATTGCGTCGGCGTTCTCCGCGATGGCGATCTCGACAAGGCGCTTCGCGATGAGCGGCCGTGCAATGGACGTGCCGAGCAGATAGCCGCTCTCGTAGACGGCGCCCGCGCGAATCATTGGGAACACAAAATCACGGGCAAACTCTTCGCGAAGGTCGTCGATGTAACATTTCGACGCGCCCGTCTGCCTCGCTTTTGCCTCGAGCCCCTCGAGCTCCTCCTCCTGTCCGATATCCGCTGCAAAGCAGATCACTTCTGCGCTATACGTTTCGCGAATCCACTTGAGGATCACGGACGTGTCCAGACCGCCCGAATACGCAAGCACCACTTTCATGAGCTAAATCGCCTCCTAAATCCGCTCGACGTTACAAAATCGATTTCGGTTGCCAAGCGCGAATGCCGCGGCGAAGCGCCGAAAGCGCGCGCGATCAACGGAAGCGCCGAATGATCACGCCGCCGGATTTTTCGTCGTGCTCCAGCTCGATCAGGCCGCGCGCGGCCATGTCCTCGAGGAGGCGATTGAACGAGCGGTAGCCGTAGTACGATTCGTTGAAACCTGGGCGTCGTCGCTTGAGCGTCTGCTTGACCATGGACCCCCAAATCTTTTCGTCCGACCCGCGCTCCTCCGCGATGGCTTCGATCGTCTCGAGGATGAGATCGATCGCCTCTTGCACATCGCCCATTTTTTCCGAAGGGCGGAGATGGGCCCGGGAATCTCCCGGCGCCTCCGGCGATTTTTTGGGGGCGCGGGAGCGCCGCGCCGGACGCTGCGCACGGACGAGATCGTCGTAGTAAATAAATTCGTCGCAGTTCGCGATCAGTAGGTCCGACGTGGATTGTTTCACGCCCACGCCGATCACGGTTTTGTTGTTCTCGCGCAACTTGCTGACCAGCGGGGAAAAATCCGAGTCTCCGCTGACGATCACGAAGGTATCGACATGGGGCTTGGTGTAGCAGAGATCGAGCGCATCGACGACGAGGCGGATGTCGGCGGAGTTCTTTCCGGACTGCCGAATATGCGGAATCTCAATCAACTCGAAGGCCGCCTCGTGCATGGCTGCCTTGAAGTCGCGGTAGCGCGCCCAGTCGCAGTAGGCTTTTTTGACGACGATGCTTCCCTTGAGCAGCAGTTTTTCCAGCACGAGGGCGATGTCGAACTTTTCGTATTTCGCCTCCTCCACGCCCAGGGCGATGTTCTCAAAATCACAAAAGACGGCCAAATTTGCGGTTTCCGGCGATTTGCTCATCGGATCCTCCGGTCCGCGGCGGGGCAGCATTCTCAACCGCCCGGCCGATCGGGACGCACGGCGGCGAGTCTATCGCATTCGCGCAGCGGCTTCAAACAGCGTGCAACGCCGGCCAGCCGGCGCGCAAGGGGCGCATTGGCGGACCAGCCGCCGCCAGGCGGCCGCGGGGCGCTCGGCATCCCACTCGGCCGCGTTCCACTGGGTAGCCCAACGCCCCGTGATGCGTTCTTCGCCCGGGCGCGGCAGGGGATCCGAGCCATGCAGGATCGCAAATCCTTTCGCGCGGGCGTGCCGCAACAGCGGAGGCTCGGGAAAAGAATGGGGCAGCAACGCCGTATCGGCGAACGCAAGTTCGCCAGGTGAAAACTCCTCGAGGCACGATCGAACCAGCCGGCCGCGCGCGCCCCACCACTTGCCCAGGCCCCACGGCAAGACACAGATCGCGCCCGATTCTCGCACGAGTCGGATGGTCTCCCGAATCGGCAATCCTCCGTGGATGGAAACATCGGCGCCAAGCGCCAGCACTTCGATGCGTTCCCGGGTGACTATCTGACGCCCGGCCAGCACCAGCAGCACATCGGCTCCTTTGCGGGCACGTACTGCTTCTTCTTCCAACGTGTTCTCAAACAACCACCCTCCGTCTTCGCGCGAACCGCTTCGCAGCGACTCAAATTCGTGCTGACCCTCCCGCTCAGCGAGGCACAGCAGGCGTACGTCCGCACGAGGCAACTGCCGCGCGGCCGCATCGAGCTGATCGCCAAGGCTGAAGAAGGGGTAAACGTGAACGTGCGTGTCCGCAACGATCTTCATACCCGTCGCATCATGTACGCCTGGCAGCGGAGATGCAAAATGGTTTGCGCCTGCCGCCGAGCTTGTTCATGCCCGCTTGTTTCGAGGCGGGCTTTGGAGATATGCTTCCGTCAGGACGGGCCCTGGTTCGAACAGCGGCCGTCGTAAGTTGTCAATACGCATCGACGACTTGGCAGGAGGTACCCCATGAGCAAGGTTCTGGTGTTGTTGGCGGAAGGTTGCGAAGAGATCGAGGCTGTAACTGTGATCGACGTTTTGAGGCGGGCGGAATTTTCGGTGACCGTCGCCGGTCTCAAGCCGGATGTGATTCGGGCCTCGCGCGGCGTGAAACTCGCGCCCGACACGGTGATCGACGCGGTCAATCCGCTGGACTTCGATGCGATCGTCGTCCCAGGCGGCTATGGCGGCGTTCAAAATTTGATGGCCGACGAACGCGCACTTCAGGCTATCCGCAAATTACATAGCGCGGGCCGATGGGTCTGCGCGATTTGCGCCGGTCCGCTTGTCCTCGAAAAGGCCGGTGTGCTGGCAGGCCGTAGAGCAACGTGCTACCCGGGCGTGGAACTCAAAACAACCCAGCGAGTGGATGATCGCGTCGTGGTCGATGGCCGCCTAATCACTAGCCAAGGTCCGGCGACCAGCATGGCATTTGCGCTGGAGATCGTCAAACAGTTGGGCGGAGCCGACCTCGCCCAAAAAGTCGCGTCCGCCCTGCTGGTTTGAGCAGCGAAAGAGGAATTGGTGCGCGGCTGGCCGAACGAATGATCGTCGGAGGCGTCGTTCAGCGCGGCGGAAGAATGCCTTCGGCGACCAACCGGGCGTCCATTTCCGGCGTGAGCGGAATGGGAAGCGGCGGCAGGCCCTGCCGAATAACTTCGAGTTGATATTCCTGCAGGTGCTTTTCCAGTTCAGCGCCCGTGAAGCGCGGCTGCGGAATTTCGGGAGGCGGTTCGGGCTGGGCCGCACGTGCGCGGCGGCGCTCCTCCCATGTGGGGCGGACGGCCGATGATTGCGGCGGCGGATTCGGAGCCTGCTGCGGCTCGATTGCGCGAACCTCTCCGGAGGCTATTTTGATTAGCGCCATTTCGCTACCATGCCGCAAAACGGCCTCCTCGTCCTTCCAGCTCGCGGAAACTACCTCGATGCCATCCTGCGATTCGCCAGGCATCAGTAGATAACTTTTCCCGGTACGCGTATCAATAAAGCCCACTTTCATGCTTTCGCCGTCATTGACGTCGACGATCATCGACAGCCGCAGGCTTTTCGCGAATGACTCGGCCGGCGGCTTAGGCGGCGGAGCCGCTGTTTCCGGCGCTGGCAGGTCGCCAAACGGCTTTCGCTCGAGGATCACTCGATATCGGTCAAAGGGATATGGCTGATCTGCCGCGGAGCAGGCCAGCGCGGCGGCGAGCCCACAGGCGAATCTGCAAGACCACTGGACAAATCGAGTCACCGGTTTCAACCATATCGCACATGAGGCCCAATTCCAAGTCCGCGAACGCATCGCCGCGACGCGTGATCTCGATCACAAGCCTCCAGAATCCTCGGTTGAAGGAATTGATCCGCTTGCAGAAACGACCGTATCGCGATGAACGCGGTCTGGTGGTGGTCGAGGGCTACCGCGAGGTCAAACGCATGCTCGACAACGGGCGCGCACCGCTCGCCCTCTTTTTTGCACCGGAATTTTATCAGGGGGCAAACGAGCCGGAGATTGTGCGCCGCTGCGCGGAGGCCGGCGCGGAACTCTTTGAGTGCTCGCGCGAGGCGTTCGCGAAAGTGGCGTATCGCGACCGGCCGGAAGGGTTGATCGCTCTGACCCGACAGGTTCGCCTGCGCCTTGCGGACTTGTCACTCCCGGAACGCCCGCTGCTGTTGGTTGCGGAGGCCATCGAAAAACCGGGGAATCTCGGCTCTCTGTTGCGCTCTGCCGACGCCGCCGGCGTTCACGCCGTGATCGTCTGCGACCGATGCACGGATATTCACAACCCCAACGTCGTCCGGTCCAGCATCGGCACGCTGTTCAGCCTGCCAGTCGCCGAGGCGGAATCGGAGGAAACGCTCCGCTGGCTCCGTGAGCGGGAAATTCGAATCGTTGCCGCCACACCGCACGCCGAGCGCGAATACACCGAAGTCGACATGACGGTCGGAATCGCGATCGTCGTCGGCACGGAAAAATTCGGGCTGAGCGAGAAATGGATGTCCGCGGCGGATGAGCGGGCGCGAATTCCGATGTTTGGCCAGATCGATTCCCTCAATGTCGCGGCGGCGACGACCCTCCTTTTGTATGAGGCGGTGCGCCAGCGGCGTGCCCGTGGCTTAATTCCCGCACGCGCGAATCGGCTGTAAATCACGGCGTTGCCCGCGCCTGCCGTGGCGCCCTCGCAAGCGGTCCGAACCTGCATCGGTGCCATGGATGGCCGATTTGGCCCCTCGCCCGCTCAGGGCATGACAAAATGTTCCGTGTAGTCCAAAGGCCCGATGAAGGGACCGAGGTCTATCTTCGCCTTCAACGCATATTTGCCGCCTGATTTCAGTTTATCCAGAGGCACGACAAACGTGTTCTTGTCGGTCGGCTGCTCACCGCCCGCCGGCCAGGTGCCCTCGATAATCGCGGGACCGCGTTCTTCCGAGATGGTGACCTCGACCTCGCGGCTCATGCCCGTCTTCGGAACAAGGCGAAGCCGCCCCATGCGCACATTCCCCGCGAAGACCGACTTACCGCCAACATTATCGAGGCTGAAGGTGAGGGTCGGCGGCTGAAGGATGTCGCGAGGCGATATTGATCCATCGCCCGTCAGAACACCCGATGGTGCGCCGAGCAGGAGAAAGCTGGACAAGATCGGGTCTCGCCGCAGTATCACTTCCGCTCTCAACAGCAACGTGCCGGGCAACCGGCTTACCGCGGAGATCGTTATTACGTAGTCCACCGCCGCGCCCTCCCGTGTGGACTGCAATCGAACGTCCCGAAAGACGACTCGCGTGTCTTCACCCTCTTTCTGCCGAGATGCGGGAAACCGCTCGACATTTCGGCCCGAGGCGCTCCACAAATGCATCGCCGCAGGCAGAGCCTCATGCGCGGCGGGTTCCAAAACAAACAACACCCAATCGGATGCGGATGGGCCGTATTGTAGAGCCCAGGAGACAGAGCGGACATCCGAAGCGCCTTCGAGCGGAACCAGCTCTCCTCGGCGCCGCACGCCGATGTGATGCAACGGCTGGAATGTCAAGGGTCGAAAATCTGCCGGAACCGGCTGAAGCGCCCCTGCGGCCAGGGGCTGCTGAGCGCTACTGATCGCAAATGGCTCCGGAGTCGCCGAGTATACGCCATCCGGAGGTTTCGCCCAACGGTTCGGCGCAACCCCTTTCTGCGCGTCTTTCAAATTGGCGCGGTAATGTGGATCATACCGTAGCCGCGTCCCGGGCGCGAAGGCCATCCACGGCACAAGACGATTCGAATCCCCGACCCGGACCTCGATTCCCTCCGGTCCCACATGGACGATCTCGCCGCGCAGCGGAGCGCCATTCAACAGGACCGGCCGAGTTGTCTCCTGCGACCATGCAGAGGACGAAATCGCCGCGGCGACTATCATCCAAACAGCCCTATGCATGCTTGCATCCTACAAGGAGGGTCGCCTTTCGGCAACCGATCGATCCAGGATAAGGGTTGATTGTTGCCGAACCACATGACAAAGTTTCGTGTGCTCCTCTCACGGAGGGGTGGCTGAGCGGCTTAAGGCACTCGACTCGAAATCGAGAGACCGCCCAAAAGGTGGTCCGTGGGTTCAAATCCCACCCCCTCCGCCATATAAGCGCCCTGGCGCCGATCACACCTGGGCTCCTTGCTCCATTTCGCAGTATCCCTTCCAGGCATTTTGGATTAGATTAGGTAACTGTATGAAATCGATCCAGTCTGCCCTCCTTTATGCTCTTGCGGCGAGCGCGCTCGCCCTGTCCACCGGTTGCGAGACAGACTCCGCAGATACGTTTATCCGCGATGTCTCCGTCAATTATACCGGCTTTTACAGGCCCTGCGATGGCAGCAAGGCCATCGTCCAGCACAACAGCGGCAATCGGATCCGTACGCTCGACTTGCGCCAGAATGGGGACCGGCTGGAAGCCGTGGACAACAACGGCAACATCTGGCGAGGTTCGCTTGGAGAACCCCAGGGGGGCCGATCCTCTTTCGAGCTGCGGGGTCGGACGTCCACCGGTGTGGAAGGCGTCTTTTCAGGGATTCTTTCCAGCAGCGATGCCGGAGTAACCGGCGCCGTATCTTCCGTCCGCGGCACGATGACGGGCACATATATTGAACCGGACCGTTTCAGCCCTTTCTGCGGCACGGCGACCATCCCGGGGACCCAGCCCGGAGGCGGCGGTGGAGGCGGGGGCGGCGGCACAAACACAAACGTCGTCATTCGCATCACTTCGACGTTTGGCTCGCATGCAGGCCTCACTCTCGGCCTGTGTTGCGGGGATTTTCTGAAGTTCCTCCGCCGCGGATAAGCGCATTCGGTCTGCGGATGCGCCCGGGCCGGAGTAGGCCGTCCTGCCGTCAACCGGTGTGCGCCCTTGCCTTGCGTTCAAGCGCCATGTGCGCACGCACCAGCTCGCCCGGATTGGCCTGAGCCGCAAGTAGCGACAATTCTCCACACCACACCACCGCGCCGCAAATGGCGGCGAGCCGTTTCCTGTTTTCTCCCGCCGGACGGTTCGCCCGGCACCCCAGTCGTTCCAGCGCCCTCTCCACAAAGGGCAGGTCCTTGCCGCTGCCCACGGTTCCGACAATGATGTGCGGAATCGTGCACGCGAAATACAGGGAACCATCGGCCTGAACTTCGGCTGTCACAAACCCCTGAGAACCCTCGACGATATTCGCCGCGTCCTGCCCGGTCGCGAGGTAAAAGGCCAGGAGCATGTTGGCAAAATGGGCGTTTGCGGCCCGAAGCCCCCCCGCGAGCGCGGTGCCCATCCAATTTTTTTTCATATTCAGGTCAACAATCGATTGCGGAGCGACCCGAAGCCGGGTCTCGCAAATCCTCGCGGGCACGAGGCCTTCGGCGATCACATAAACCCCTCTGCCGAGAATCCCGTTGACCGCGGAGGGCTTTTTGTCCGTGCAGAGGTTCCCTGAAATCGACACGTACTTGAGCGCGGGGTACTCGCGTAGAATCCAGTCTAACAAGGACTCGGCCGCTTTCGTAGCCATGTTGTGGCCGGCGGCATCCCCCGTATCGAAGGAGAAACGAACGTAAAGCTGCCGCCCCACCACCTGACAATGAACGCCCCGCAGTCGGGCAAAGCGGCTCGTCGCGGCGGCAGCCGCCTCCATTTCCGACATTCGCGAACGGATCGCCTCCGCGATCCCAGCCGCGCTGGCTGCGTCCGCCGCCTCGACGACCACGGAACGGGTCATGCACTGGTCAAGCACTACAACCGTGATCCCGCCGATCTCCCGCGTTACCCGTGCCCCACGGTCGACAGAGGGCCAGAGCGGGCTTTCGTAGGTCGCAAGAGGAACCTCGGTGTCGCCTTCCACCTCACTTCCTTTGATGCGTATCGGCCCCACCCATTTCAGCGGGACGGCGGCCACTTCCATCTCGCGCTTCATGGAGGCCATGTTCCGACTCACGCTAATATCCCGCAAGCGGAATGTGCCCCATCCTTGAGCGGCACGGACAGACAGGCTATCGTCACGGCATGACGCGGAGCGAGACCCTTGAGCAAAAAAAGCGGCGCGCCAGGGAAATTTTGGACCGTCTTCGCCGCTCGATCCCTGAGCTCCGTTGTGAACTGGACTTCAACACCCCGCTGGAGCTAGCGGTTGCCGCCATCCTTGCTGCGCAATGCACGGACAAACGTGTCAACCAGGTGACGCCGTCGCTGTTTCGTCGCTATCGCAACGCATCCGACTACGCCAACGCCGATCTCCGGGAGCTGGAGGAACTGATCCGCAGCACGGGGTTCTTTAGAAACAAGGCCAAAAACATCAAAGCTCTGGGGGCGGCACTCGTGGAGCGGCACGGAGGAAACGTCCCATCCGAGATGGACGCCCTGCTCCGTCTTCCGGGCATCGGCCGAAAAACCGCCCATCTGCTTAGGGCCAACGCGTTTGGGCTTCCGGGTTTAATTATCGATACCCATCAAATCCGCGTGAACCAGCGGCTTGGCCTGACCTCCCATCGGGACCCCGAAAAAATCGAATATGATCTGCAAAAATTGCTGCCCGAGAACGACTGGACCGACTGGTCGCACGCCATCACGCTGCACGGGCGATATGTCTGCACGGCTCGCGCGCCGAAATGCAACGAATGCCCGCTTACCGACCTGTGTCCGTATGTTCAATCCATGAGTGGACGACGCGGGCGCGAAAATGGATCTGGGCAGAGGCGGTCCTCGCGATCACGTGCGCGAGAACGGTCCGCTTCGTGAGCTTATTCCACCCGCGCATGTGCGGCAGCGCTATGTTGCGCGGTTGACAGAATGTGCGAATCGCCTAGCCTAACTTCATGAGAAAAGTGTCCCGCGCCGCGATCGCCGGCCTTGTCGTGTTGATCATCTGCGTTGCGGTCCCGCCAGGACTGGCGCAGGAATTCAGACTGACGCCGCCACGGGATATCGTCGCCAACCCGCAACGGTACTGGGCGAGGGGCGTGGTCTTTCGAGACACACTGTTGGCCATTCCCTCTTCGGATGAAGTCGAATTCGCCGGCCGAACACTCTACAAATTCACTACGCGAATCATCGGCGATTGTTACGCAGACCGATCCATCGCGCCGGTGCTCCGCAACTTTCAACCCGGAAATGAATACATTTTCACGGCCACGGTTTTGAGCGAGAATCGAGGGCTGATCCGGAAGCGAACTGAGTATCGTGTCGTTGTTGAGGGGGTCGCCGCCCCCATGCAGGAGGCCACCAGCCTGACTCCTATAGCACAAGCTCTCGAAAGGGCCTTGCAAGGCGACAACCCCTTTGCCGCGCGGCTGCAGGAATTGCGCAATCTCATCATCCGGCTGCAGGAAGCGGTCACCGCCCTTGCCGCATCGGAACAGGCGCCGAGGGAAGATTATTTCAACCCGAAATCACCGCGCTTCGAAAAGCTGATGGCTGCGGCGCGGCGCATGGTGGCCGAACTGGGGGTCGAAGCCAAGACCCCGCCACAAGAAATGTATGCCGAACTCCTAGTCGCCATGACGGCCATTGTGGAAAACCATGTGCCGCTGGAGCCATCTCCCCCTGCGACCCAGCCGGATCCTCAGCCCCAACAGCCTCCCTCTGCAGCGACATCGGTTTCGCCTCCCCCGGCCGAAGCACAGGACGACACGCCGAAGACGGGCACCTCACCACCGGCACAGGAGATGCCATCGGTTCCCGAACCGGCTGCCGAGCTCACTGTGGTGCCCATTCCCGAACAACCGGCCAGTCCTGAACGCGAGCCCGAAACAAAGCCCGAATCGGTGGTCCAGCCTGCGCCGGAAAAAGACGGATCCCGTAGCGAGAAGCCAGCTCGCCGCTCCGTCCGGTCAAAGTGGCAAATCCCCATCCCGCGCGAAGTGCCCACAGAGCCGGCGACCCGGCCAAACACAGATTGATTGAATTTCCGCCCGCAGCAAATCCGGCGCAACACGGCAATCCCACCCCGAAGAGTTCAGTTGCCTTTCGCGCGGGAATGCCCTACATACGGTCGCATCGCCGGCGTAGCTCAGCTGGCAGAGCAGCTGATTTGTAATCAGCAGGTCGTCGGTTCGAATCCGTCCGCCGGCTCCAACCTCTAGAATGATTATGGTGCGGCTCAAATTGTGATCACGAGGTGGTATGAGCCCGTCGAATCGTCCGGCTGCAAGACGCCTTCAGGGATCCAATACGTCAAAGTGTTGACAAAAATTGAATTTTGGGGAAGTACTTTTCCTTGTGGGGCAAATGTTGAGAAAAGATTCAGGGTTCGATGAGTCTCCCCAAGATGAGCGTCCCGAACAGGGCGAGAGGGTGGTTACTCGTCGTCGCGCGATCAAAATCGGGCTGGTCACGCTGGCGACGGCCCTCCCGATATTGATGACCATAGCGCCAAAAGAGGCGCGCGCA